>JABEVD010000077.1 GCA_013044025.1 Burkholderiales bacterium | reverse complement strand
GCGGCAAGCTTCACTCGCTGCACCTCGCCTGCCGTATAACCCGACTCGTCTCCCAGCACGATGACCGAGAGGCTGGAAGCGAGGCCGAATCCTGCAGCGACCGCGATCGAACGCAACGCGAAGGCCTTGTCGCGCCCGATGAGAAGGTAATAGGCGCTGATGCCGAGAACGAACATGGAAGCGGTCGTGTAACCTGCAGAGACGGTGTGCACGAATTTCACCTGCGCGACCGGATTGAAGAGCAACTGAGTGATGCTCGTCATTTCCATTCTCATGGTGTGATAATTGAATTCTGCGCCGACCGGGTTCTGCATCCAGCCGTTGGCGATCAGGATCCATAGTGCGGAAAGGTTGGAACCGAGGGCGACCAGAAAGGTCACCATGAGATGCTTCACCCTGGAGAGCCTGTCCCAACCGAAGAAGAACAACCCGACCATGGTCGATTCGAGGAAGAACGCCATCAATCCCTCGATCGCGAGCGGCACGCCGAAGATGTCGCCGACGTAATGGGAATAATAGGCCCAGTTGGTGCCGAACTGGAATTCCATGGTGATGCCCGTGGTGACGCCCAGGGCGAAATTGATGCCGAAAAGCTTGCCCCAGAAGCGGGTCATGTCCTTGTACACTTCCTTGCCGGTCATCACATAGACGGACTCCATGATGACGAGCAGGAAGGAAAGGCCGAGAGTCAGCGGTACGAAAAGAAAGTGGTAAAGAGCGGTCGCAGCAAACTGCAGGCGCGACAGATCGACAAGTTCAGCGGATGGAACCATGGCTGGAATCCTTTACGATATGGGAATTGAGCATCCGGGCTGCGACTGCGGCATCGTCCAGGTGTTCGTCCTGGGGATTCGAGAACCACGCGTACCAGATGAGGGAAAGCACGAACACCTTGATGATCAGGGTCAGGACGATTTCGCGCCAATACCTGTCCATGCTTTCCCCCTTCAGGTCAAATCATTGCACCATCGCAGACCGGTCGAATCGAGCTATTTCAGCCTCTCGATGCCGATTTTGGAGAGCAGGTATTTCTCGTAGATCGGCTCGGAAGTGCCCTTCTTCATCTTGCGCATGAAGTATTTCTCGAAGCCGATTTTCGCAAGGTGCACCCACTTGCCTTTCTTGAACCAGCTCACATTGCGCGGGCCGATCTGCGGAATGGCGACGAAAGCTGCGCCGGTGTCGCCCATGTCTGCGAGGCAGATCGCATTCCAGGTACCGGACTCCGTGGCAGGTTTGCCCGCGAGTTCGTCGCGGATGTTGTGCGCGATCGCGGTCACCATGGTTTCGATCATGAAACCGGTCTTGGGCGCGCCGGTCGGCACGGGCGTGACTTCCACCGGCGGAATCGCGACGCAGACGCCTGCCGAGAAGATGTTCCTGTATTTCTTGCTCCTCTGATGCTCGTCGATGAGCACGAATCCGCGCGGGTTGCAAAGCCCCTCGACGCTCGCCACCGCATCCACTCCCTTGAAGGAAGGAAGCATCATGGAATAGGCGAAAGGAAGCTCATGTTCCTTGATCACTTCACCTTTGTCGTTGTGCTCGGCAACATGCATCTTGCCGGGCTCGACCTTCGTCACCTTGGCATTGGTGATCCATTTGATATGCTTGTTGCGCAGATCCGACTCGAGCATTCCCTTCGAATCGCCCACGCCGGCGAGTCCCATGTGACCGATATAGGGTTCGGAAGTGACAAAGGTCATCGGCACCTTGTCGCGAATCTTGCGTTTTCTGAGATCGGCATCGAGGATGAAAGCGAATTCGTATGCGGGGCCGAAGCAGCTCGCGCCGGCCATGGCGCCCACCACGATGGGGCCTGGATTCTGTACGAACTTCTCATATTCCTCGAAACCCTTCACCGCGTGATCGACCGTGCAGACCGATTGGGTATAACCCTTGACCGGGCCTGAACCTTCCACTTCATCGAAGGCGAGCTTGGGGCCGGTGGTGATGACGAGATAGTCGTAATTCACGACTTCTCCATTGGCGAGAACCAACCTGTTGGCTTCCGCCTCGATTCTGGTGACCATCTGCGCAATGAATTTGATGCCCTTGCGCTCCAGGTAAGGCCTGATTTCGAAGGTGATGTCTTCCTTCTTCCTCCAACCCACGGCAACCCATGGATTGGATGGCACAAACTGGAATTTTTCGGATGCATTGATGACCGTGACCTGATGTCCCTTGCCGACCGCCTCCTTGATTTCATACGCGGCAGGCATGCCTCCGGTCCCCGCTCCCAGAATTACGATATGTGCCATACTGATTCTCCTGTGTTAAATTGCGCTGGATATGCAAACACGTATACCCCATTGTAGGCCACTTTAAAAATTTGGAATGGCGGCCACATCAGGCTATTTGAGAATATTATAAACTTCTAATATTTACGGCGCAACAGGAAAATTGCCGGGCAGGAACCCGCCCGGCAGATCGCTCAGAACTCGCGATAGATGGAAAATACCACGTGGCCGGCAGCCGTATTCCTGCCGAACAGATTGGTATAGCTCGCCCCCTTGACATTGGTGGTGGTGGCGGCCAGAGACAGGATGTACTTGTGGATGTCCTTGCTGATGCCAACCCGGTAATCCGAATAGGAAAACAGGCTGGCATTGGTTGTGCCGTCCGGCGCAATCCCCCTGAAGTTCTGCCTGCCCGCATGCATGGAAAGGATGAATCCGCTATCCAGGATCGGGAAATCCCCGTTCGCTTCCAGGTAATAGGTTCCGGAAGAATTGGGAATTCCGAACAGGGTGCCGGTGGCGCGGGAATATTTCACCCAGAGTTTTTTGTACCCGACCGAAGCATAAACTTCATTGGAATTCGGAGTCACCAGCTTGGCTGCAGCCAGCGAGCCGGCAGGATAGGTTCCCGGATAATCGTAGTGCAGGAAGCCGACATCATATTTCCAGTCCCCGCTGATCTTTCCCTTGAATCCGGCATATCCGTCCATTTCCAGGCTGGAGCTTGCGCCGTTCATCAGGTCATTGAAATAACTGGAATTCGACATCCATGCGCCGACATAGAAAAAACCCTTGTAGGCATAATCGACCCCGCCCTGTACCGCAGGGTTGCCGTTGGTCTGGGCAAGCCCCCTGTACACGTACTGGGATGCAAGACCGAGATTCATGCTGAGCGCATGCACCTCGGGAATGGGCGGCTCGCCTTCCTTCTCATCTTCAGCAAACGCCGACTGGCTGGCCATCATCAAGGCGGCAGACGCAGCCAAAAACTTCCACTTCATATATAACCCCTTTTATAAATGATCCGAAAGCATAATCGCCCCCCGAAATGGGCCTTTTCCCTTTGCCCACTATCACACGATTATTGCGTAATCATGAATTGATTCTCAATAAATATCAAGAAGGGATTTACAACAATTTTCAATTTTGCAACGCCCTGAATTCACGACAATTTCAATCGGGAATTAAACCAGCCTGCGATCCACCGGACGCGCGGTCTTCCCGGTTGAAATTTCCCAGGCAAACCTCATATTGAAAACAGGACATCAGAAAAGGAATCACCATGCGCTTGGACAAATTCACAACGCTTTTCCAGGAAGCACTGAGCGACGCCCAGAGCATCGCGATAGGGCAGGATCATCAGTACATCGAGCCGCAGCATCTGCTCCTGGCACTGCTCGAACAGCAGAACGGATCGACGCCGGGAATCCTTTCCAGGATCGGCGCAAGCCCCCAGCAGCTCAGGGATGCGCTGAAGAAATCCATCGAGCGATTCCCGAAAGTGGAAGGACATGGCGGGGAAGTCTCGATTTCGCGCGAACTGGGGAACCTCCTCAATCTCACCGACCGGGAAGCGCAAAAGCGCAACGACCAGTACATCGCATCCGAACTTTTCCTGCTTGCGCTCACCCAGGACAAGGGAGAAACAGGAAAGCTCCTGAAACAGCACGGCATCAGCCGCGAAAACCTGGAAACGGCCATCCAGGCGCTGCGCGGAGGAGAAAACGTGTCGAGCCAGGACTCCGAATCCGGACGGGAATCGCTCAGGAAATACACGCTCGATCTCACCGAACGCGCGCGGGCCGGCAAGCTCGACCCGGTGATCGGGCGTGACGACGAAATCCGCAGGACCATCCAGGTATTGCAGAGGCGCACCAAGAACAATCCCGTGCTGATCGGCGAGCCTGGCGTCGGCAAGACCGCCATCGTGGAAGGGCTCGCCCAGCGCATCGTCAACGGCGAAGTGCCGGACACGCTGAAGAACAAGCGCATCCTTTCCCTCGACATGGCGGCACTCCTCGCAGGCGCGAAATATCGCGGAGAATTCGAGGAGAGGCTGAAATCGGTATTGAAGGAAATCGCCCAGGACGAAGGAAGGATCATCCTCTTCATCGACGAGATCCACACCATGGTGGGTGCGGGAAAAGCCGAAGGCGCGATGGATGCGGGAAACATGCTGAAACCTTCGCTCGCACGCGGCGAACTGCACTGCGTGGGCGCCACCACGCTCGACGAATACAGAAAGTACATCGAAAAGGATGCCGCCCTCGAACGCCGCTTCCAGAAAGTGATGGTGGACGAGCCATCCGTCGAAAACACCATCGCCATCCTGCGGGGTCTCCAGGAAAAATACGAGCTGCATCATGGCGTTGAAATCACCGACCCCGCGATCGTGGCGGCAGCCGAGCTGTCCCACCGCTACATCACCGACCGTTTCCTGCCGGACAAGGCGATCGATCTCATCGACGAGGCGGCGGCAAGGATCAAGATGGAAATCGATTCCAAACCCGAAGTGATGGACAGGCTCGATCGCCGCATCATTCAACTCAAGATCGAGAAGGAAGCCGTCAGGAAGGAAAAGGACGAAGCATCGCTCAAACGCCTCAAGCTCATCGAGGAAGAACTCGAGCGACTGGAGAGGGAATACAACGATCTGGAAGAAGTCTGGAAGGCGGAAAAGGCCAAGGTCCAGGGAAGCGCGCACATCAAGGAAGAAATCGACAGGCTGAAGATCGAGATCGCCAGATTCCAGCGCGAAGGCAAACTCGACCGGGTCGCCGAACTCCAGTATGGAAAACTTCCCCAACTCGAATCGCAATTGAAGGCGGCCGAACTCGCGGGAGAGAACGCGCAACCCAACCGGCTCCTCAGGACCCAGGTCGGCACCGAGGAAATCGCGGAAGTGGTCTCGCGCTCAACCGGCATTCCTGTATCGAAAATGATGCAGGGGGAACGCGAAAAACTGCTCACCATGGAGGATTACCTGCACCAGCGCGTGGTCGGGCAGGACGAAGCGGTGAGACTGGTGTCGGATGCGATCCGCCGCTCCCGAGCAGGTCTTGCCGACCCCAACAAACCTTATGGCTCATTTCTCTTTCTTGGCCCCACCGGGGTGGGCAAAACCGAACTATGCAAGACGCTCGCCGAATTCATGTTCGATTCGGAAGAGCACCTCATCCGCATCGACATGTCCGAATTCATGGAAAAGCATTCGGTAGCCCGTCTCATCGGCGCGCCTCCCGGCTATGTTGGATATGAGGAAGGGGGCTATCTCACCGAACTCGTGAGAAGGAAGCCCTATTCCGTGATCCTGCTGGACGAAGTGGAAAAGGCCCATCCGGATGTCTTCAATGTGCTGCTGCAGGTGCTCGACGACGGCAGGATGACCGACGGTCAGGGCAGGACGGTGGATTTCAAGAATACCGTCATCGTCATGACCTCCAATCTCGGATCGCAGAACATCCAGGCGATGTCCGGCGACGATCATGCCGTGATCAAGCTCGCCGTGCTCTCCGAAGTGAAGACCTATTTCAGACCGGAGTTCATCAACCGCATCGACGAAGTCGTGGTGTTCCATGCGCTTTCCGAAAAACATATCGCATCGATCGCGAGGATCCAGTTGCAGAATCTGGCAAACAGACTCGAAGCCATGGAAATGAAACTGGAAGTCACGGACGCTGCGATTGAGGAGATCGGCAAGGCGGGATTCGATCCGGTCTACGGAGCTCGACCGCTCAAACGGGAAATCCAGTCGGCCATCGAGAACCCGCTTTCGCGCGCCATCCTGGAAGGAAAATTCGCACCCCGAGATACGATAAGGGTCGATTTCGGCAATGGAAAGATGAAATTCGACAAGGCTTGACCGGGCACTTCATTCGCGTTACGCTCCTCCATTTGCGAATGTAATGGAGGAGTCATGTTTTTGAAGCGTTCCGGGAGAGCCATCGTCCTCCTGCCACTTTTTCTCGCAGCAGGTTGTTCTTCCACCATGGACAGCGTCAGCAACGGCATCGGCAACATGTTTGCCACCGATGCCAACGGCCCGATCAAGGTCGAATCCAATCCTTCCGGCGCGGATGTCTATGTGATGGGCGAAAAAGTGGGTGTGACTCCCCTCAAGATCGACCAGAAAACCATCTTCCCGCTCAATTATCCCAAGGAAAAGGAATCCCTTTACGGAAAGATCACCCTGAAAAAGGCGGGATGCCAGGATTATGTGAAGGGCGTCAATGCCAAGATCCTGAAGGTCGGCGTCAAGGCGCAGATGGATTGCGGCGACATGAATCCCCAGTCCGCCGAGGGAAGTTATGGAAGATCGGTGAAAGCGGCACCGCGCATGTCCGAATCGATCGAACAGCGCCTCGCCCACATCAAGGAACTTCAGGACAAGGGCGTGATCAGCGAAGACGAAGCGAAGAAAGCCAGGGAACACGTCCTCAACGATCTCTGATCCTCATGGAAAAACGGCACTTCAAGGTGCCGTTTTTCCATTCTGCCATTTCATCAAGGCTGCAATCGATTCCGTAACAAGCCTGATGTCTTCCCCATCGAGATGACCGAGCTTCCCTCGCACCAGGCGATGATCCAGCGTAAAGAGCTTGAATCGTACCATCGAAGGGGTACCAAGACCCGCCTCTTGCAGATTTCCTATATCGCAATCCAGTGGCCACGGGTCATTTCCTTTTGAGGTGATCATGGCCAGCACTGAGTGTCCCGCCAGGCTGTTGAAGCAGACACTATCAGACATCACAAGCGCGGGACGATTTTTCGTTGCATCCCTGTCGGTGAAGGGGAAGGGAACGCGGACGACATCGAATTGATCAAAGGTCACGATAGGCCTCTTCATCGATCGGGCCGTTCCATTCGCATAGCGTTCCCTCAAGCGCCAGCATATAGTCGATATCCAGCGGTTGCACACGCCTCACTCTCGCAAATCCATCCTTCCCGACT
>JABEVD010000076.1 GCA_013044025.1 Burkholderiales bacterium | reverse complement strand
GACCTGTTTCCGCAGGCGCTCGGAAAATACCCGGGAGACGCCCTGTGGGCGCAGATGGTTTACTGGCTCGTCTGCATTTGCGTCCCGGATGCTTCGGTCATCGAGGTGGCGCTTGCTGCGCTCTTCCTCTCCTGTATCGACGAGGTCAGCCAGCTTTACCGGGCGCCCTGGATCGACCAGATCCGCGCAACCGCGCCTGGTCATCTCGTCCTGGGCTCGCACTTCTCCTGGCTCGACATGCTCTCCTACGCGGTCGGCATCGCGATGGTCGCGCCAGTCGAATGGCTGCTGTTGCGCCGGAAAAAGCGGGGCCGTTGAGCCTGGAATTCCGGCCTTCCGGAATCAGTGCAGCGCCCGGTTGATCGCTTCGAGGTCCGACAACTGCAGGGTGCCGGATGCGGCTTTGAGTTGCAGTTCGCTCACGAGGTAATCGTATTTCGCCTTGTAGAGATCGCGCTTGGCCGAGTACAGCTGCTGCTGCGCGTTCAAAACGTCCACTGAAGTGCGCACGCCCACCTGACGCCCGAGTTCGGTGGACTCGAGGGAAGTCTGGCTGGAAGCCATGGCCTGTTCCAGCGCCTTCACCTGCGCCATTCCGTTGGCAACCCCCAGGAAAGCCTGGCGCGCATTGAGCTCGGCATTCCTTCTCGCGCTCTCCAGCGCATCCTTCGCCCCTTCCAGGTTCGCAGCCGCTTCCCTGGTCTGGGAACTGATCGCCCCACCCTGATAAATCGGCATGGAAAGCTGCAGGCCGATCGAATCGGAATTGATTCGGGTGCCGAGATTGATGAGCATGCCGCCGTTGGCATTGTTTTGCCCGTAATTGGCGACGATGCTGAGGGTGGGATAATGCCCCGCCCTTCTCCTGTCCATTTCCCTCTTCGCCAGGTGCTCCTGGATCTGGCTGCCGAGAAGCTGCAGGTTCCCCTTCTGCGCGGCATCGACCCATTTCTGCGCATCGTCCGGAACCGGGAGAGCGGGCTCGAATTTCGGATTCACCGGATCCAGCGGCCCCGGCATCCTGCCGATCAGCACGGCAAGCGCCCTTTTCCTGATTTCCAGATCGCTCAATGCTGCGATTTCCTGAGCGGAAATGAGGTCGTAGCGGGCCTGTGCGTCATTGGTATCGGTGATGGTGGCCGTTCCCACCTCGAAATTCTGCTTCGCCTGGGCGAGCTGTTCGGAAATCGCCTTCTTCTGCGCCGCGACGAGTTCCACATTGTCCTGCGCGAGCAGGAGATCGAAATAGGCTCTCGCCGCCCTCAGGATCAGGTCCTGCTGCGAAGACTGGAAATCGACTTCCGCGGCTGCGACCTGAAGCTTCGACTCGTCATAGGCGATCCAGCTCTGCATCTGGAACAGCGGCTGGGAAAGGGTGACGTTGTAACCGTTGGAATTGTAGCTTCCGTTTCCCCCGAGCGGAAGGCCAGGAACCGGCGCGGACAGGGTGGTGTTGAAATGATTGTAGGTGGTGTTCGCGCCGACCGCGACCGAGGGAAGCAACAGCGCCCTGCCCTGGGGAATCTTCTCTCGCGCAGCCTCGAGCTTCGCCTTTGCAGCCTGGAAAACCGGGTCGCCCTGCGCGGCCTCCCCGTAGACCGTCAGGAGGTCGGCCGCATGCACCACGGGTGCCATGGCAAAAAGCATCGAGAATATCGGCTTTGCATTCATCTCTTCCCACCTGCAAATTGTAAATAAGACAATTCTAATATACTTCTTGTCTTTTTACACCCCTCGCGCGGATCAGAATACGAATTTCGACGGATTCTGCACGTTCCTGAGGCGCGGAGCGGAAGTTTCGAAAAGATCTTCGGTATGCCAGGTGTCGGGGCCGGTGCGGGTCACCAGGGTCGCCCTCATGATGGGATCCTCTCCCACGATGGCGAAAAGCCTGCCGCCAAGATGCAGCGACTTCTGGAAGTTCTCCGGCAGAACCGGAACCGATCCGGTCAGCACGATGACGTCGTAAGGGCCGTGGCTCTCCCATCCCGCCGCGCCGTCTCCGATTTCCAGCGTCACGTTGGTCACATGGTGCGCCTTCAGGTTTTCGGCCGCCATGGCGGAAAGCGCCGGCTCGATCTCGACGCTGTAGACATGCTGACCGCCTTCGGCGAGCAGCGCGGTCAGAAAACCACTGCCGCTGCCGATTTCCAGCACCCGGTCTGATTTCCTCAAGCCCACTTCCTGGATGATCTTGGCCTCGAGCTTCGGGGAAAGCATGGATTCTCCATGACCGATGGGAATTTCCAGGTCGGCGAGCGCAAGCTCACGGTATGCCGCAGGGACATATTCCTCGCGTCTGACTTCCATCATCAGGCCGAGAACCTTCTTGTCGAGTACTTCCCACGGCCTGATCTGCTGTTCGACCATGTTGTAGCGTGCCTGTTCGAAATCCATCGTCACTCCATGCTATTGATTTGTACCGGCAACTATAGCAAAAACGAAGCGCTATACCAAATCCGCCGCTACATCGAGATCTGCATCAGGATGAGCGGCTCCCTTTTGCTCCCTTCCTGTATCTTCCTGCCGCTGATGGAAACCCGGCGCTGGCCGATATTCCTGAAATCGTGGTCGACCTTGAATTCATCGAAAGGCTCGTCATTTTCGACCACTTTCTCGAGCCGTTTCCTCAGATCAGGAATCGCCCATTCGCCGTTTCCCAGGCGATAGAGCAGGTTGTCCACGGTTTCCTTCTTGCTCACGCCGAAACTTTCCAGATAGGAACGGCTTGCCGCAGCCACGCGAAGATCCCCGGTCAGGATCAGGGAGGGATTCTTCAGCGCGTCGATGACGGCCTCTGCATAGGCGGAAGCTGCCTGGGAAGTTTCCTTCTCCTTGACGACTTCGTCGATGTCGAAGAAGGCGATGACCGCGCCATCGATCCGGTTCTCCAGCGAAAGATAGGGGCGAACCCGCATCGAATACCAGCGCCCTTCCCCGTCCTGGATGTCGAATTCCTGATGAACCATGTTCTTCATCGTTTCGGAGAGAATGCTCTCCAGCCCCGGAGGCGGAACCTTGTAGCCGATGAAGAGAATGGATTTCCCGATGTCTTCGGCAGTCAGCCGGATCGGCCCCTGCGCAGAAGAAAAACGCCTGATCCTGAAATCCTGGCCGACGATGACGAGCGGCACATTGGCGCTGTCCACGAGATTGGCGAGATCGCTGTTGCTCTTGGTGAGTTCGAAATTCTTGCTGGCCAGTTCCTCGTTGACCGTGGCCAGTTCCTCGTTGACGGACTGGAGTTCCTCCTTCGCGGTTTCGAGTTCCTCGTTGATGCTCTGCAGTTCCTCGTTGGAAGACTGGATTTCCTCGTTCGCCGAACGCAATTCCTCGTTGGTGGTTTCCTGGTGCTCGATGACCGATTGCAGGTATTCGCGGGTTGCAGCGAGTTCCTGCTGCAGCACGAGCGTTTCGTCCGATTTCCTCTTCCGCCTCTTCACCACTTCCCTTTCTTTCGCAAGCGAGTCGAACAGCACCAGATAGCACATCCCCTTGACGGGGATCGCCTCGATCGCGATGTCGGGCGCGCCGTCCTCGCCCATGATTTCCTTGCGGGCCGTCTTTTCCGTCCTCACCGCCTCCCCCACCACCGCCCGCAGCGGCAATTGCAGGGTGGACTTGGCCAGCTTGAGCAGATTGAGGCTGGCTTCTCCCGGAAATGGATCGATGAAAGGGCCGGTTTTTCCCCTGAAAAGCAGGATGTCCATGTGCTCGTCGATGACCACGCCGGGCGGAGCGAAACGCTCCAGAAGCATCCTGTCGACTTCCCTCTGGATTTCCTGATGTGAAAGCGTCTCGACCGTTCTTTCCGCGGTTTCGAGACTGGCCTGGGGAAAGGCGGACGGATTCGGAAATTCGAAATGAAAGGGCGTGGAGATCGGCTTTTTGGCGAAGATCTTGTTTTTCTGGTCGACGACCCTGAAAAGATCGGAATAATCGCCGATGGTTTCCGCGGAGCCCAGAAAAAGATGACCGGAAGGCTTCAGCGCGTAATGGAAAAGGGAAAACACCTTTTTCTGCAACACCGGACCGAAATAGATCAGCACATTCCGGCAACTGATGAGATCCAGCCTGGAAAAGGGAGGATCCTTGAACACGTTCTGTTTGGCGAAAATGCAAAGATCCCGGAGGGACTTGTTGATCTGGTAGCCGTTCGCCGACTTGGTGAAAAAACGCTCCAGCCTCTCCGGCGAGATTTCCTCGACGATGTTCGGCCCGTAATGCCCTGACCTCGCGATTTCGATGGCAGGACTGTCGATGTCGGTCGCGAAAAGCTGCAGACTGACGTTTCCCGGCTGGTCGTCGAGAAACTCCAGGAAGGCCATGGCGATGGAATAGACTTCCTCTCCGGTGGAGCATCCCGGGACCCAGATCCTCACCGGCGAATCGGCCTTTCTGGAGTTCAGGATCGCGGGAAAAACCACTTCCCTGAGCGCGCCGAAGGATTCAGGATCGCGGAAGAAGGTGGTGACGTTGATCAGAAGCTCGTGATAGAGCGCATCGAGTTCGGCTGGATTTTCCTGAAGATGCTGCACATATTCCGGTATTTCCGAAAAATGCAGCAGCATCATCCTGCGCCTGATCCTGCGGGAAATCGTGGCCTGCTTGTAGAAGGCAAAATCGACGCCGGTCTGCTTTCTCAGCAGGTTGAAGATCCTGCCGAAATCCTCGACAACCGGCGTTGCGAGTTCCGGGGGGATCGATTTTCCCGGCTGGGTGAAATAGGGGTGCCTGGCGATCCTTTCGATTTCCCTCGCGATCGCCTGCGGGGTCATGACGAAATCCGCGCATCCTGCGGCGATGGCGCTGTGAGGCATTCCCGGATATTTCGCTGAAGATTCGTCCTGGGCGAAAGTGATCCCGCCTCCTGCCTTGATCGCCTTGAGGCCGAAAACCCCGTCGGACGCGGTTCCGGAAAGGATCACCCCGATCGCGCCGCCTCCCCTTTCCCTGGCGAGCGAATTCAGAAAAAAATCGATGGAAAGATGCGCTCCATATCCTTCTTCGCGGGGCAGCAGCGAAAGCCTGTCTTGCCGGATGAAAAGATTCGCATTGGGAGGCAGGACGTACACATGGTTCGGCTCGACTTTCATGCCTTCCATGGCTTCGGCCACCGGCATCGAAGTCTTTCTCGCGAGGAGATCGGCCAGCACGCTCTTGTGTCTCGGATCGAGGTGCTGGATGTAGACGAAGGCAAAACCGGTGTCTGGCGGAAGCTCCAGCAGGAACTGGGTGAACGCTTCCAGCCCGCCGGCAGAAGCGCCCACGCCGACGATGGGAAAGGTATCGCTGGATTTGATTGAACTCATCTGTAGAACTATATATCAAAGCCTCGAAAATTGCTCATATCTTGCTTTTGTCCGGAATTTGCAGTAGTTTCCACGGATTGTCAGGTCGCGACGCGACATCCGGAGTTCCCCATGAATGCCAATCCCAAATTTCTGAGCATGACCGCGAAGGTAGACGAATCGGCCGTCAAACCTTTTCCGAAATCGAAAAAAATACATGTCGCCGGGTCGAGACCCGACATCCGGGTGCCGATGCGGGAAATCTCGCTCTCCGCAACCGGGATGGAAGCAAACCCGCCCGTCCACGTGTACGACACTTCCGGCCCTATACCGATCCGGAAGCGCTGATCGACATCCGCAAGGGGCTCCCCGCATTGCGCTCGGCCTGGATCGCAGAGCGCGGTGACACCGAAGCGCTTTCCGAGCCGACTTCCGAATACGGAAGGATGCGCCTCCTGGATCCTTCGCTCGCCGCGCTGCGCATGTCGGTGGAAAGAAAACCCCTGCGGGCCAAAGCGGGGAGAAACGTCACCCAGATGCATTATGCGAAACAGGGGATCGTCACCCCGGAAATGGAATACATCGCGATCCGCGAGAACCTGAGGATGGAAGCGCAAAGCGAGGAAATCAGGCGCCAGCATCCCGGAATGAATTTCGGCGCCGCCATGCCGAAGATCATCACGCCCGAATTCGTGCGCGACGAGGTGGCGAGGGGGCGCGCCATCATCCCGCTCAACATCAACCATCCCGAAAGCGAGCCGATGATCATCGGCCGCAACTTCCTGGTGAAGATCAACGCCAACATCGGCAATTCCGCGCTCGGCTCCTCGATCGGCGAGGAAGTGGAAAAGATGACCTGGGCGACCCGCTGGGGCGGCGACACCGTGATGGATCTCTCCACCGGGAAGAACATCCATGAAACCCGCGAATGGATCATCCGCAACAGCCATGTTCCGATCGGCACGGTGCCGATTTACCAG
>JABEVD010000242.1 GCA_013044025.1 Burkholderiales bacterium | reverse complement strand
GCTTCCTGATTGGATTCTGCATAGAGCTGTATCCATCCGGAGTCGCGCATCGACATGCTGTCGGAATGGTCGTTCCAGATGTTGATCGGCGCGCCGATCGCGCGGTTGCCGATGGTCATGACGATGGGGAGTCCGAGTCCTGCGGCGTTGTAGACCACCTCGGCCATGTATAGCAATCCCTGGCTTGCGGTTGCGGTATAGCTCCTCGCCCCGGCTGCAGAAGCGCCGATCGCCACCGAAAGCGCAGCGAACTCGGATTCGACGTTGATGTATTCGCAACGCTCCAGCTCGCCCTTTTTCACCATTGCCCCGAGCGCTTCGACGATGTGCGTCTGGGGAGTGATGGGATAGGCGCAGATCACTTCCGGGCGGCAAAGCGCCACGGCCTCCGCGATCGCCCTCGATCCTTCAATTTGTTGCAGCATTGCGGATTCCTTCGATGATTTCCTCGTATGCCGCCCTGGCGGCGAGGAGGTTGTCCTGTCCGATTTTTCCTGGAAATTTCATTGCGATGGCCTGCAGCAGGGAGTCGAGACCGATCTGCCCGGAAAGCGCAGCAAAGCCGCCGAGGAGCGCGGCATTGGGAAGGGGCCGACCGATATGCCGAAGCGCGATTTCCGATGCGGGCACGGTGAGCATCCTCTCGGGCGGGCGGCCGTCGACCAGATCCGCAAGACCGAGTTCCTCGAAGCTGCGACTCGAATTGATCAGGATGTAACCGGAGTCGGCAAGGCCGCGGAAAAGATCGACCTGATGGAGCAGCGTTGGGTCCTGGATGATGAGCGCATCCGGTTCGGTGACGGGTTCCCTGAGTCTGATTTCGCGATCCGAAATCCTGCAGAAAGCCATGACCGGCGCGCCCATTCTTTCCGAGCCGAAACTGGGGAAAGCCTGGCTGTGCTTTCCTTCCAGGAACGCAGCCACGGAGAGCATTTCCGCTCCGCTGACCACGCCCTGCCCCCCCCTTCCATGGATCCTGATCTGGAACACGTTATTCTCCTTGTTCGCGCGCATTCAGAAATAAGGATAGTCCATTTTCAGAAGTACAGGGGGAAGGTCAGGAAGGCGGACTACCGCAAACCGGACAGGATGGATCCTTCTTCAGGCGGATTTCCCTGCAGTGCATTCCTTCCCCATCCACGACGAGAAGCCTTCCGGCAAGGGATTTTCCGAATCCGCCCAGGATCTTGAGCGCTTCCATCGCCTGCATGGATCCGATCATGCCGACGAGCGGAGAAAAAACGCCCATCACCGCGCAGCGGATTTCCTCGTCGACAGCCTCCATGGGGTAGAGGCAATGGTAGCAGGGGCTTGCGGGATCCCTGAAATCGAAAACCGAAATCTGTCCGTCGAAGCGGATCGCGGCGCCTGAGACCAGCGGCCTTGCGAATTCGTGGCAGATGCGGTTCACTTCGTGCCGGGTAGAGAAATTGTCGCTCGCATCGATGACAAGATCCGCCTTTTCCACGAGTTCCCGCAACAGGGCGCCGCTCGCCCGTGCCCTCACCGGTAAGATGGAAATTTCCGGATTGACGGCTTCGAGCGCGATTTTTGCGGAATCGACTTTGGGCATCCCGACGGATTGCGTGGTGTGCAGGATCTGTCTTTGCAGATTGGTGAGATCCACGACATCATCGTCGCAGAGGGTGATTTTTCCGACTCCTGCAGAAGCGAGGTAGAGGGAGGCGGGGCAGCCTAGCCCACCCGCCCCGATCACCAGCGCGGAAGATCCGGCGATTCGGTTCTGGCCTTCGATTCCGATTCGGGGCAGCAGGATGTGCCGGCTGTAGCGCAGCAGCGAATCGTCTTCCATCGGTCAGCGGTATTCCCGCCATTCCTCCGGAGTTTCGTCATGGTCGCCGTGCGGGTGATGCTCGTAAACCTTGACGAAGATTTCCATGTTCTTCTGCATCCTGTCCGGCTCGCAGAGGTTCTGGCACTGCACTTCCTCGACGTAATGCACCAGCGCGCGCATGATTTTCTGCATGAGCGAGTTGTCGAGATGGAAGCCCTGTTCCTCCAGGGCGGCCTCGATGGCTTCCATGCGATGCTCCGGCAGCGAGTAGCACACGGACAGGACGGTGGGATTCGTCATCTCGACCAGAATCCCGCCCATCTCGAGCAATGTTTCCCTGGCCCTCGCCGCCTGACCTTGCGGCAGGGGAGCGAAATGGATTTCACGAGTCTTCCGGACGTCTTCGGACTGCATTTTCCCCCTCCCTACCATGAAACTCTACATCGGCCTGCACCAAAAGTACAGGCCGGAATTTCACTTCTTCTGCAGGATCGTCATGCCCTTCAGCACATTGAGCGCCTGTTGCAGCATGTAGTCGTCCTTTGAACCTGCGACCGCCGGTTTGCCGTCCTTCTCCGGTTCCGCCTGGATGGATTCCTTCGCGTGAGGCGCTGCGGTCCCGGCCTTTTCGTTGATGAGGTGGTGTTCGAGATCCGATTCGTGCAGGTTGAGCGCGGCCTCCTGTTTGGAGATCGTGGTGTCTTCCACGGTGATGTCGGGCGTGATTCCCTTGGCCTGGATCGAGCGGCCGTTCGGGGTGTAGTAGCGCGCCGTGGTGAGCTTCACCGCAGTTCCGTTTCCGAGCGGGAAAATGGTCTGTACCGATCCCTTGCCGAAAGTCCGTGTTCCCATGATCAGGGCGCGCTTGTCGTCCTGAAGCGCTCCGGAAACGATTTCGGAAGCGGATGCCGTGCCGTTGTTGACGAGCACGATCATCGGTACCGTCTTGATCTCGGCTGGCAGCTTCTTGATGTAATCGCTCTTGTCCTGGGGAGTGAGGTAATCCTCCGGGATGGTCCTCAGCTTCATTTCCGAATCGGGCGTCCTGCCCTTGGTGTAGACGACCAGGCTGTCTTCAGGAAGAAAGGCTGCGGAAACGGCAACTGCGCCATACAGGAGGCCTCCAGGATCGTTCCTCAAATCGAGTACCAGACCCTTGACAGGCTCCTTGAAGAGTTCGCGGATGGCGGCAGCAAGCGATTCGCCGGTATGCTCCTGGAACTGGGTGATGCGGATGTAGGCATATCCCGGTTCGACCATCTTGTACTTGACGCTCTTGACCTTGATGATGGCGCGCATGATCTTGAAGACGAGCGGCTTGGGTTCTCCCTTGCGGAGCACGGTGAGCACGATCGGGGTGTCGGGCTTGCCGCGCATCCGCTTCACTGCGTCATTCAGCGTCATCCCTTTCACGAGCGTGTCGTCGAGCTTCAGGATCAGGTCTCCGCTCTTGATGCCCGCCTTGAATGCAGGCGTGTCCTCGATTGGGGATACCACCTTGACGAGGCCGTCTTCCATGGTGACTTCGATGCCGAGGCCGCCGAACTGGCCTTCGGTTCCGATCTGCAATTCCTTGTAAGCGTCCGCATCATAGTAGGCGGAATGCGGATCGAGTCCGGTGACCATTCCATTGATCGCGGAGTCGATCACTTCCTTGTCCGATTTCGGATCGACATACTCGCTCTTGATCTTGCCGAAGATGTCGGCAAATGTGCGCAATTCCTCGACCGGCAGGGGGGAGGTGGTCGTTTCGTGCTGTGCCACGGCCGAGAGGTTGAGGCTCAGCATCACGCCGGCTACGACGCCGATCAGTACCAGTCCGCTCTTTTTCATTGAATCGCGCATTCCTTTCGTCTCCATTTCATTTTACGTTGACCCATTTCATCGGGTCCAGCGGCACGCCCTGTTCGCGAAGTTCAAAGTATAAACCGGATTCGCTGTTGCCGCCGCTGTTTCCCACTTCAGCGATCACCTCTCCGCCACGCACCCACTCTCCGACGTTTTTCAACAGCGTTTCGTTGTCGCCGTAAAGGCTCATGTATCCGTCGCCGTGGTCGCGAATGATGATATTGCCAAATCCCCGCAGCCAGTCCGCGAATACGACGCGACCCGCAGCGATTGCCCTGACTTCCTCACCGGTCGCCGCCCGGATGAAAAGCCCCTTCCAGACGAGCCCGCCATTCATTCGCGGCGCGCCGAACCGGTTGGTCAGGATCCCTTTCACCGGAAGCCTGAGCTGCCCCTTCAGCTTGGCGAAGGGCTTCTTCTCCTGCGTGGCTTCCGGCACGCTTTCATTTTTCAGGACCGGGGAGGGCGCATGTTTTGCCGACTTGCCGATCCGTTCGAAAAGGCGTTTCAGCCTCTGCTCGTCCCGCTTCAGCCTGGAGAGTTCCTCCTTCTGTTTGCCGATCTGGGCTGAAATGCCGGCGAGCACGGCCTTGCGCTTCTTCCTCTCTTCCTCGAGCGCAAGGCTTTCCTTGCGCTGTTTCTGCACGATGTCCGCGAGATCCGCCCTTTGCTGCCGGGTCGAGGTCTCCAGCGCGTCGAGCCGGGATAGATCCTGCCTCAGTTCCGCCAGCATTTCCTTTCTGGCCTTCGCGACATAGGAAAGGTACTGCATGTTTCGGGAGATTTCGTTTGGATCCCTGGAATCGAGAAGAAGTTTCAGATACTCCTCATTTCCGTTCAGATAGCGCTGATAGAGGAACTGGCCGAGCAGTTGCTGCTGGGAGGTAATCTTTGTCCGGATCGCTTCGGATTCGTTGCCGAGCTTTGCGAGACTCCGGTCGGCGTCCCGTGCCATTGCGCTGAGATCCCTCAGTTTCCTTTCGCTGTTGCTGATGGCGATTTCGGATTTCTTCAGTTGATCGTTGAGCTCGCTTTGCGAGGCTTCCTTTTTTCCGAGATCCTTTTCCAGCGCATCGATCCGGGAATGCAGTTCCCCGAGATCCTGTCGGGATCCGGCGCAGGCCTCGCCGGAAATGGCGAGGCCAAGGAGCAGGAAAAAAAGGTGCCGGGTCACTCGAATGCGATGAGGGAATGGCCGCTCATTTCGGGCGGCTGCGGCAGGCCCATCATGGCGAGCAGGGTGGGGGCGACGTCCTTCAGGGCGCCGCTCTCGACCTTCGCCTTGCGTTCGCCGACATAAATGAAGGGGACGAGATTCAGCGAATGCGCGGTGTAGGGCTGGTGGGTGTCCGGATCCTCCATCATTTCGGCATTGCCGTGATCGGCCGTGATCAGCATCTCCCCCCCGCCTTCCTCATGGCTTGCTCCACCTTGCCGATGCACTCGTCCATCGCTTCCACCGCGAGGATCGCCGCATTCAGGTTTCCGGTATGCCCGACCATGTCACCGTTCGCGAAATTGCAGATGATGGCCTGATATTTCCCGCCATCGATGGCCTCGACCAGCTTTTCGGTCACTTCGAATACGCTCATCTCCGGCTTCAGGTCGTAGGTGGCCACTTTCGGCGAGGGGACCAGGATGCGGTCTTCTCCGGGATAGGGTTCTTCCCTGCCGCCGTTGAAGAAATAGGTGACATGGGCATATTTTTCAGTTTCGGCGATGCGCAGCTGGCTCAGTCCCAGTCCTGAAATGTATTCTCCGAAGCCGTTCCCGATTTTCGAGGGCGGATAGGCCATGGGCAGCGCAAATTGCTCTCCGTAATGGGTGAGCATGACGAAATGGATCTTCGGCAGCTTCTCGCGCAAGAATCCTTCGAATTTCGGCGAGGTCAGGGCGATGGTGATTTCCTTCGCGCGGTCCGCCCGGTAATTCATGAACACCACCGAGTCCCCGTCCTGCATGGAAACAGGGGCTTCGCCCTTTTCATGGATTGCGCTGGCATGGACGAATTCGTCGCTTTCGCCGCGCGCATAGGCCGCTTCCAGGGCTTCTTCAGCGCTTTCGAAATGGTGCTCCGCGATTCCGCAAGTGAGGAGGTCGTAGGCCGTCTTCACCCGTTCCCAGCGCTTGTCTCGATCCATCGCATAATACCTGCCCACGATCGATGCGATTTTTCCCTTGCCGAGCGAACGGCATTTTTCCGTGAAGGCGGTTATCGACGCGGCGGCGCTCTTCGGCGGAGTGTCCCTGCCGTCGAGAAACGCATGCAGGTAGATTTTGTCCAGCCCTTGCGCTGCGGCCATTTCCAGCATGGCATGGAGGTGCGATTCGTGACTGTGCACGCCTCCAGGGGAGAGCAGCCCCAGGATGTGCAGCGCGCCGCCCTGTTCCTTGGCCTTTTTCACCGCTTCCAGAAGCGCCGGATTGGAGAAGAATTCGCGGTTCTGGATGGAAAGATCGATCCTGGTCAGTTCCTGGTAGACGATGCGTCCTGCGCCGATATTGAGGTGTCCGACTTCCGAGTTGCCCATCTGGGCATCCGGAAGGCCGACGAAAGATTCGGAAGCCTGGAGAGTGGAATGCGGCTGCCCGGCCAGGAGTCGGTCCAGGTTGGGCTTCTTCGCGAGTGCGACCGCATTGTATTCCGCATTCTTGCGGCAGCCGATCCCATCCAGTATCAGGAGCAGAACAGGCCGGACGGCCAAGTCATGCGCAAGTTTCATCGACATGTCATATTTCTCTGGACGGTTGAAAATGTTTATTTTATGCTATTTTGTTTATCACTAACACTAGCATGGGCGCGCTCATGAAAAGTCAGATCGATTTCCTTCACGAAATGATGGGCCAGGACGAGATGATCGAACAGGCTTCGCGTTCGATGAAGGCCATTGCCCATCCTCTCAGGCTCAAGATTCTCTGCATCCTCGGCGAAAACGAGGTGAGTGCAGGACATCGTGGAGAGCGTGGGCACCTCGCAGAGCAACATCTCCCAGCACCTCGCCATTCTTCGCGACAAGGGGGTGTTGAAGACCCGCAAGGATGCCAACAAGGTCTATTATCGGATAGGGGATGCGCGCGTGCTGCAACTCATCAAGATGATGCGCGACGTTTTCTGCAACATGGCAGCCTAGACGTCCGTTTCCTTTCACGCGAGTCCCCCCTGTTGCAAAAGTTAGAATATTAGATTATTCTAATAATCAACCAAGGGGGGGGGCACCAGCGTGTTCAGAATTTCCATATTTGCTCTGTTTTTCTCTGCCGCCATCGCTCGGGCGGCCACCGAAACCGCACAGGTAAGCTATGTGGACGAGCCTGTGACCTATACTGCCGAAGGCGTGGTCGAAGCCGTGAAGCAGTCCACGGTTTCTTCCCAGATCTCCGGCAGGGTTTCATTGGTCAACTTCGACGTCGGCGATGTCGTCAAAAAGGGCCAGGTTCTGGTCAGGATCGATGCGACTGAAGTCGGTCATGCGCTGAACGAAAGCCGGGCCATGCTTGCCGAGGCGCAGGCAGCTTACGAGGATGCGAAATCCACCTACGAGCGTTCGAAGCATCTCTTCGAGCGCAAGTTCGTGAGCCAGGCTGCGCTCGACAAGTCGAAAGCCGAATACATGGCTGCGAAATCGAGGGTGGAAGCGCGTCAGGCGAATGTCGGGATCGCCGCCAATACCGCAAGCTATGCGACCGTGATCGCGCCTTATAGCGGGGTCGTTTCGGAACGCCATGTGGAAATCGGCGAAATGGCCTATCCCGGAAAGCCGCTCATGACCGGATTCGATCCGGCATCCCTCAGGATCACGGTGAGCGTGCCGCAACTGAAGCTGGAAGCGGTGAAAGCGCATGTCGAAACGGGCGCGACCATCCTGGCCGACAACGGCAGACAGATCCGGGCGACATCGATCACCGTTTTGCCTTCAGCCAACATGATCACCCATACCACCCTGGTCAGGCTGGATTTCCCGCCTGAAACGAAGGGGATCTATCCGGGCATGTTCGCCAGGGCGAGATTTTCCGTCGGTCACAGGAAGGAACTGATGATTCCGGAAGCGGCCGTGCTGAGAAGAAGCGAAGTGACTGCGGTGTATGTGGTCGGAAAGAATGGCAAATACGAGCTTCGTCAGGTGAGGCTCGGGGAGCCCGGGGAGGGCGGTCGCGTGGAAGTGCTTGCCGGGCTCTCGGCGGGCGAGACCATCTCGCTCGATCCGGTCAGGGCGGGCATCGAGATGGATGCGAACTGACATGGGCATCTCCGGAAGAATCAGCAGGCTTTTCCTTCATTCCCAGTTGACTCCGCTGATCGCGCTGATCGCGGTGCTGATGGGGGTTTTCGCGGTGATCGTGACGCCGAGGGAAGAGGAGCCGCAGATCAATGTCACGATGGCGAATGTGTTCATTCCTTTTCCCGGCGCATCTGCAAGCGATGTCGAGCATCTGGTGTCGACCCCGGCAGAGCAGGTGCTTTCCCAGATCGCCGGAATCGATCACGTGTATTCGGTCTCCCGGCCCGGAATGTCGATCCTCACCGTTCAGTTCAAGGTGGGGGAGGACCGCATCCAGTCGCTGGTGAAGCTCTACGACACCATCAATTCCCATGCGGACTGGGTTTCCCCCTATCTCGGGGTGCAAAAGCCCATCATCAAGCCGGTCGGCATCGACGACGTGCCCATTCTCACCCTTACGCTCTGGACGAAGAACAAGGGCGAAGGGGCTTTCGAGCTGGAACAGGTTGCGCATTCCGCGGAAGTGGAATTGAAGCGCGTGGCGGGCGTTCGCGAAGTGAAAACCATCGGCGGCCCGCAGCACATGATCCGGGTGTTGATGGATGCGGACAGGATGAACGCATATCATCTTTCCGCGGAAGATCTGAGAGATGCGCTGCAGTTCTCCAATGCTTCCCAGCCTTCCGGAAGCCTGGTCGAGAACAACCGGGAAGTGCTGGTGCAGACGGGCACCTTTCTTTCCTCGAGCGAGGACGTGAGGCGGCTCGTGGTCGGCGTCTTCGAAGGGCGTCCCATCTTCATGAGCGATGTTGCGAAGGTGGTCGACGGGCCGGACCAGCCTGAGCATTATGTATGGATCGGCAAACAGAAAGGCGAACATCCCGC
>JABEVD010000075.1 GCA_013044025.1 Burkholderiales bacterium | reverse complement strand
GCAGTCGGCCAGCTTTTTGCCCACACCGACATCGTCGAAATCAATCCGGTGATCCGCGAGAACCTCTACCGGATGAAGAAATGGAACTTCGACATCGAGAAGAATCCCGGGGTGCACATCATCGTCGACGATGCCATCCATTATTCGAAAAGCTCGAAGAAGAGCTATGACATGATTCTGAATACGGTGACGAGCCCGCTGTATTTCAGCTCCTCCAAGCTCTACACCGTCGATTTCCTGCAGATGACCAAAAGAAGGTTGAGGCCTGGCGGAATTTACCTCACCTGGATGGATGGAAGGGTGGGCTCGGAAGGCGCGGAAATCATTCTGCAGACGGTGAAAAGCGTGTACCGCCATTGCGCGCTCGTCTTCATCAAGTCCGGGTATTTCCTGGTGATCGCATCCGACGAGCCGGTGAGGCTGCATCATCCAGATCTCGCAGACCGGGCGAAGCCGCTGGAACAGGACCTCATGGGGGAACACGGCATCATTCCCCGCATGCTCGCCTACCACCTGATGACTCCGGATGCCTACCGGACACTCGAAGGATTGAATCCTCCGGTGAATACCCTCGACGATCCGGTTCTCGAATTCGAAATGGCGAAGCTGGGAAAAAGCGATTTCACCGAATTCAGGAAAAGGCTCGAATCGACCTTCGATTTTTCTGCGGTGCAAAATGCCATCGAGCCTGCGATGAAATACGATCCTGTGGAGCATGTCGCGGAAGCGGAATTCATGCTCGGCAATGCAGGCATCACCGAAAAGTGGATGCAGCAGGGGCGCATCTATGTGCGGAATTTCGACAACAGGCTGGCGCAACAGCGGATGAGATTCTATGAAATCCTGGCGGAAAAATCGGGTAGCGCAAAATCGCTGCGCATCCTCGGTCGGGAATACAAAAAACATGGCTTTTACCAGGTCGCGCTCATCCAGTATCAAAAGGCGCTGCAGGCAAGGCCGGGAGATGTGGCGACGATATTCGATATCGGCGAGTGCGAAGAATTGCTGGGAAGCGTCGATCAGGCCATCGCCCAGTTCGAGCTTGCCGAAAAAATGGAGCCGAAAAATGCATCCGTCCCCTATGCCGCTGCAGGCGCCTATCTCCTTGCCGGAAGGAAGGAAGATGCCCTTGCTGCGATCGACAGGTCGATCTCTCTCGATCCTGCCGGGGTCGCCTATTACCAGAAGGGGGGAATTCTGGAGGCGCTGGGAAGAAGGGACGAAGCGATTGCTTCATACCGGCGGGCGCTGGACCTGGATCCGCAGAATCGCGAGATTCAGTACGCGCTCAGCCGTTATCTTTCGAAGTGGTGATGCGGTAGAGGCGATAGCGCTCGAAGCGGTCTCCGGCGCGGGCGCCTTCCCAGATCAGTTTCAATCCTTGCGGATGTCTGCGGTTGGATGAAACGGTCTGGACCAGGACGAGATCGCAATGCTTCTTCCTCGTCACGACGTCGAGATAATAGTCGAGCATGGCCCGCTGCGCCTCGCCCAGGTGTTTTTCCTCGATGCAAGTGTACTTTCCGGGAAGCGTAGCCTTCATGGAAAGGAACATTTCCCGGTACCCCTTGATCGAGTCCAGAAAGGGCAGCCACAAGGTCATCAGGATCATCCACACCGTCACGATTCCGCTTGCCCAGTTGAGGGTCGCCCGCCTGCCGTTGTGCTCGGTATGCGTGATGAGCCAGATCCACAGCAGGGTGGCTGCAAATGCGAAAAAGAACGACAGAGGCTGGAAATGCCCCACGAAATCCGGGTGATAATGGTGGATCCGCGCGGCGATATAAAGCGGATGGCCCGTCACCATGGCGATCCATCCCGTCCAGAAAAGCAGGGTCAGCAGTCCGAAGGTGATGATGCCGAACCAGTTGAAGGCGCTCGCCAGGTTGCGCTTCATGCTTTCCATTGAGGAAGCGGCAAGGAGCGCGAGCGGCAGGAGCATGGGCATGGCATAGAGCTCACGCGTGGTGTGGCTCGAACTCAGGACGATCAGCATCGAGAGGAAGACCGCGAGCGGCAGGAGAAACCTTTCCTCGAGCAGTTTCGCCCTTTCGCGCCATGCGACCAGGATCGCAACCGGCAGGGTCGGCCATGCGAACCAGGGCAGCAGCGAGACATAAAACAACCAGGAAGGATGGGGCGCTCGGCCAAGACCGAAGCTGATGTCGAGGCTCCTTTTCAGCCAGGCGGAAAGGAGTTCAGGGTGGGCCGAGGCGAGCTGCCATGGCCAGATCAGGATCCATGGGGAAAGGGAGGCCGCCAGCGCGATAATGAAAACAATCTGTTCGCGTATCCTTGCGCCGAAAATGGGGAGCAGCAACAGCACGGGGGCGAAAAATGCGGGCGCAATCGTTCCTCTGGAAAGGAAACCGATGCCGATTCCGGTTCCCGCGACGAGGCCTGCGAAAAAGGCGTTGCGGCTTCTGAGCGCGAAACCGTAGAGGGCGATGGCGCATCCTGCGAACAGCGCGGAATCGGCGATCAACTGGTGTGCGTGACCGAGCAGGCCGAAGCTGCCCACCAGCATCAGCGCGGCATATCTTCCGTTGCCGTGAAGAATCCGCCCGGCGAGCACGACGAAAAGGAGGGCGATTCCCATGTAAAAGCCGGTGGCGAGTCTGACCGCATCCGGCAGCCCGATGAACGGCGAAAGAATCTGACCGAAGAGCGCCGCCGTCCAGTAGAAGAGGGGAGGGCGAACGAAGGGGGATTCGTCAGGAAGTCCGAGCGTGAGCCAGTTGCCGGATTCCATGAGGTGATGAATCAGGCCGAAATTGTAGGCCTCGTCCGGTTTCCAGGGTTCGTGGCCGACGAGGCCCGGCAGAATCCATGCGAGAATCAGGATGAAAATCAGCGCGGCCTCGACCCTGTCGAGTTGCGGTTCGGCTTCTGCTTGCGGTTCCAGGTAATACATTATTCGACCAGCTTGATTTCTTCTCCGGGGCGCGGTTCACCGTTCGGATAGGCTTCGTTGAGCAGCCTCAGATAGCCTGTGGCATTTTTTCCGAACGGGGATCCCTTCGAAAGCGATTCGAAGGTGTCGCGAGGACCGGCATGCCGGATGCTGATCCGGAGCCCCTGGGCCAGCTTCTTCTCTGCGGAAGAGAGCGAATGGAAGCTGTATATCGCTTTTTCCATCTCGGCCCTTTGCCCGGAAAATGCCTGGGCGGAGTTCGCGACTGCGGTGATGGCGAACAGGTTGCCATCCTTCACGAAAGCGGCCGCTTCCGCTTTCGGCGAGATTTGGGTCATCGCTCCCTGCAAACCGGAAGCGCCGATCCGGGTGGCTTCCTGGGTGGAAAAGCGCTTGAGCAGATAAAGGGCGGGATCCCCGGCATATTTTTCGACGAGGGTGAGCTCGATTGCGGCATCGGCCCCGGGCGAGATCGCCTGCAGCTTCTTCGGCGTGTTTTTCACCACCCAGTCGGGCGGGAAGTTGAGCGCGATGCCGAGCCCGGCATGCAGGAATTCGTTGTTTCTCACCACGCCCTGGGCAGGGCTGTCGCCGAAGGTGAGTCCGTCGATTTCCTGAAGATAGATTCTTCTTCCCACCACGGGATGAGGGGAGGCCTCCAATGAAGAGGCTGCGTTCACCACCTGCTGCAATCTCGTGTCCGTATCGGGATGGGAGGCGAAAAGTCCGTGATAGGCGCGGGGCTGGCGATGTTCTTCGCGGGCGAGCACCTTGTCGAATTCCTCCTGGTTCTTCAGCACGGAAAGCACTTCGATCATCGCATGAGGATCGTAACCGGTCCTCGCCAGATATTCGCTTCCGAGCTTGTCCGCTTCCAGTTCATGTTCGCGTCCATAGCCGGAAAGCAGCGCATTTCCGGAAACATTGATGAGGCTGTACCCAGCCTGTGTGTTCATTTCCGGGACGAAGATGGAGGCGAGTTCCGCGCCGATCTGCGTGGCGGTCGCAGCCGTATACTGCTTCACCGAATGCCTTGCGGTGACATGACCGATTTCGTGGCCGAGTACCGCGGCGAGATCCGCCTCGGAGCCGAGATAGGGAAGGATGCCGCGGGTGATGTAGACGTATCCGCCGGGGAGCGCGAAAGCATTGACTTCAGGGCTGTCCAGCACGGTGAAATGATAGGTCAGGTTGGGGCGATGGCTGTTGGCCGCAAGGCGCTGTCCCACCCGGTTCACGTACTCCTGCAGGTGTTTCGATTCGTATACGCCATACTGCTTGCGCACTTCCAGGTCCGACTGCCTGCCCATGGCGATTTCATCCGATTCGGACATCAGGACGAAATCCTCCCTGCCGGTCACCGGATTGACTGCGCAACCCTGGAGAAGGGCGAGCAAAAGAAAGATCAGGATGGCCTTCATGTCGCGCTCCCAATGAAAAAGGCAGCCAGCGGCTGCCTTGTCAAGCCTTCACCGAACGATTGCTTCAGACGGCAGCTTTCTTGCCATATTTCTGGCGGAATTTCTCGACGCGTCCTGCGGTGTCGACGATCTTCTGCTTTCCGGTGTAGAAAGGATGGCATGCGGCGCACACTTCGATGCGCAGCGGCTTGCCGATCGTGGAACGGGTGGTGAAAACCTCGCCGCAACTGCAGGTCACGGTGACATCGTTATATACGGGGTGTATTCCTGGTTTCATCTTGGAATCCTAAAAATGGCGCAGTAAATTCGCTATTATCTTTCAACGATCGGATCTTTGCAAGCGTCAGCCCCTGCGCATCGAATCGAAGAAGTCCGAATTGGTCTTCGTCGCCTTGATCTTGTCGAGCAGGAATTCGATCGCTTCCAGGTCGTCCATGGGATAGAGCAGTTTCCTCAGCACCCAGATCTTCTGCAACACGTCCGGCTTGATGAGCAGTTCCTCGCGGCGGGTGCCGGAGCGGTTGACATTGATGGCGGGATAAGTGCGTTTCTCGGCGATCCTCCTGTCGAGGTGGATCTCCATGTTGCCGGTTCCCTTGAATTCCTCGTAGATCACGTCGTCCATCCTGGAGCCGGTGTCGACCAAGGCGGTAGCGATGATGGTGAGCGAACCGCCTTCCTCGATGTTCCTGGCTGCGCCGAAAAAGCGCTTGGGGCGCTGCAGCGCATTGGCGTCCACGCCGCCAGTGAGCACCTTGCCGGAGGCGGGAACGACGGTGTTGTAGGCGCGCGCGAGGCGGGTGATCGAATCGAGCAGAATCACCACGTCCTTCTTGTGCTCGACGAGGCGTTTGGCCTTTTCCAGCACCATTTCCGCCACCTGAACATGGCGGGTCGCAGGTTCGTCGAAAGTGGAGGAAACCACTTCGCCGCG
>JABEVD010000074.1 GCA_013044025.1 Burkholderiales bacterium | reverse complement strand
GATCGCCGCCAGAGGAAGCGCCAGTTCCGTGCGCTGTGGATCGCCCGGATCAATGCGGCGGCCCGCGAGTGCGGCATGACCTACAGCGTGTTCATGCATGGCCTCAAGAAAGCCGCGATCGAGGTGGATCGCAAGGTTCTGGCGGACATTGCGGTTTTCGACAAGCCGGCATTCGCGAATTTCGTGGAAAAGGCCAAGGCGAGCCTCGCCTGATCTGCAAGAAAGGAAAAGGAGGCTCAGGCCTCCTTTTTTCATTTATATGAATGACAATCCTGAATCCATACTGAAGCTGGCACAAGCAGAGTTCGCGTCGATCATGGACGCTACAGAACTCGAACAGGCCAAGGCGCGCTACCTCGGCAAGGGGGGAGCGATCACCGAACTCCTGAAGGGGCTGGGCAAACTCGACCCGGATGCGAGAAAATCGCATGGAGCCGCCATCAACCGCGCCAAGGAAGGCGTGGAAGCCGCGCTTGCCGCGAGAAGGGAAGCACTCGCCGCGCAAAAGCTCGAGCGACAGCTTTCACAGGAGGCGCTCGACGTTACCCTTCCCGGACGCGGGCAGGATGTGGGCGGAATCCACCCCGTGACGCGTACCCTGGAACGCATCCAGGAAATTTTCTCCTCGATCGGTTTTTCCACCGTATCGGGACCGGAGATCGAGACCGATTTCTACAATTTCACCGCGCTCAACATTCCGGAAGACCATCCGGCGCGCGCGATGCACGACACTTTTTATGTGGACGATGCGCATCTTTTGCGCACCCATACCTCCCCGATCCAGATCCATTACATGATGGAAAACGAGCCGCCGGTGAAGATCATCGCCCCCGGCCGGGTCTACCGGGTCGATTCGGACGCGACGCATTCGCCGATGTTCCACCAGGTCGAAGGACTGTGGATCGACGAGCATGTCAGTTTCACGCATCTCAAGGGCGTGGTGGCGGAATTCCTGCAGCGCTTTTTCGAGCGCAAGCATCTGGAAGTGCGCTTTCGCCCCTCCTTTTTCCCTTTCACCGAGCCTTCCGCCGAAATCGACATGGGTTGTGTTTTCTGCGAAGGGGAAGGCTGCAGGGTTTGCAGTCACACCGGCTGGCTGGAAGTGGGCGGATGCGGCATGGTGCATCCCAACGTATTGAAGCATGTGGGCCTGGACAGCGAGAAATATCTCGGCTTCGCTTTCGGCATGGGGCTCGATCGCCTCGCCATGCTCCGCTACGGCGTGAACGATCTCAGGCTGTTTTTTGCCAACGATCTCAGATTCCTGAACCAATTCAAATGAAGATATCCGAAAACTGGCTTCGCGAAATCGTCGCCACCGACCTTTCCGTCGACGAACTCTCCCATCAGCTCACCATGAGCGGGATCGAAGTGGAATCGGTGGAAAAGGTGGCGCCTCATTTCGAAAAAGTGGTGGTGGCGAAGGTGCTTTCCGTCGAGAAGCAGCCCGACGCAGACCGGCTCAATGTATGCAGGGTGGACGCAGGCGGTGAGCCATTGCAGATCGTTTGCGGCGCGCCCAACGTGCATGCGGGAGCGGTGGTTCCCTGCGCAATGATCGGTGCGGTCCTTCCCGACATCACCATCAAAAAGGCAAAGGTGCGCGGCATCGAATCCTCCGGCATGCTTTGCTCCGGCAAGGAACTCGGGATCGAATCGGACGTCGACGGTCTGCTGCTTTTGCCCGAAGACGCGCCCATCGGCCAATCCATCCGCGAATACCTCGATCTCGATGACACCATTTTCGAGCTGAAGCTCACCCCGAACCGAGCCGATTGCCTGGGCGCGCTCGGAGTCGGTCGCGAAATTTCGGCGATGACAGGGGCGAATCTCGATTTTTCTCAAGCGCCGCAAGTCGAAGCGAAATGCGAGAATACATTCCCGGTCGAAGTGATCGAGAAATCCGCCTGCCCGCTCTATCTGGGCAGGGTGATCCGCGGAGTGAACGGCAAGGCTTCCTCGCCGCAATGGATGAAAAGGCGACTCGAAAGGAGCGGAATCCGTCCTAAGAATCTGCTGGTCGACGTCACCAATTACGTGCTGCTGGAATACGGCCAGCCGCTGCATGCATTCGACCTTGCGAAGCTCTCCGGGGGGATCCGGATCAGGTTCGCAGGAGAAGGTGAGAAAATCGAACTCCTCAATGGAGAGACTCGCGAACTCGGATCGAAAAATCTCGTCATCGCCGACGAAAGCGGGCCGGTCGCGCTTGCTGGAATCATGGGCGGTTTGAACAGCGCGGTATCGGAGGAAACCGGCGAGATCTTCCTGGAAGCCGCTTTTTTCGATCCGGTCGTCATGGCAAAGGGAAGGATGGTCAATCTTTCCTCGGACTCTTCCTACCGCTTCGAGCGCGGCGTGGACTTCGGCAAAACCCGCGAGGCATTGGAGCGCGCAACGGCCCTCCTTCAGGAACATGCCAATGGAATTCCGGGGCCTGTGGTCGAAGCGAAAGCGCAGCTTCCTTCCCGGGATGCGATTTCCCTGAGGCTTTCCAGAATCGCAAGGATCATCGGACTGGAAATCGATTCCGGCGCGGTTTCGTCCATTCTGGACCGGCTCTCTTTCCAGTATTCGCTGCAGGATGAAACCTTCTCGGTGATCCCGCCTTCGCATCGTTTCGACCTCAAGATCGAGGAAGATCTCGTCGAGGAAGTCGCGCGCCTTTACGGCTATGACAACATCCCCGCGGTAACGCCCCAAGCCGGGATGAACATGCTGCCTTCCAGGGAAGCCCGGAGGAGCCTTTCCGAAGTTCGCAAGCTCGCAACGGCGCGAGGCTATACGGAAGCGATCAGCTATGCATTCGTCGACACTTCCTGGGAAGCGGATTTCTGCGGCAATCCTGATCCGATCCTGCTGAAGAACCCGATCGCGAGCCAGATGAGCGCGATGAGATCCAGCCTCGTCGGCGGGCTCATCGACTGCCTTTCCTACAATCTCAACCGGAAACAGTCGAGGATCCGGGTATTCGAAACCGGCTCCTGTTTCTTCAGGGATGGCCATACCTATGGCCAGAAGGACATGCTGGCAGGTCTTGCCTATGGGGCAGCGCTGCCCGAGCAATGGGGAATCGAGACGAGGAGCGTCGATTTCTTCGATGTGAAATCCGACGTGGAAGCCCTGTTCTCCCCTTCCCCGCTGCGCTTCGATGCTGCGCCCCATCCGGCTTTTCATCCCGGAAGGTCTGCGTCGATTTCGCTCGCCGGAAGGGAGATCGGCGTGATCGGGGAGCTCCACCCGAAATGGGTGCAGAAATACGATCTGCCGAAAGCGCCCGTGCTGTTCGAAATCGAACAGGATGCGCTGCTGCTGCGCGCGATCCCGGCATTTTCCGAAGTTTCCAGGTTCCCGGCGGTGCGGCGCGATCTCGCGATCATCGTCGACGAAAAAATCGAGGTTCGCGACATCATCGATTGCTGCCGCGAATCGCTCCCCGGTCAACAGATAGATCTTTTCGACGTCTATCGCGGAAAGGGGATCGATCCGGGCAAGAAAAGTCTTGCTTTTCGCATCACGATGCAAGATACTCAGAAGACCCTCCAGGATGTCGAAGTCGACGCCACAATGGCGCAACTGGTTGACATGTTGGAGAAAAGATTTGATTCTAAGTTACGTGTTTAGGGAGGCCGCATGACATTGACCAAGGCAGAACTGGCAGATCTTTTGTTCGAAAAGGTTGGCCTCAACAAGAGGGAAGCCAAGGATCTGGTTGAGTCCTTTTTCGAGGAGGTGAGACTCGCCCTCGAAAATGGCGAAGAAGTAAAACTTTCAGGTTTCGGAAATTTCCAGTTGAGGGACAAGCCGCAGCGTCCCGGCAGGAACCCCAAGACCGGGGAAGAAATCCCGATCACTGCCCGACGGGTCGTCACGTTCCATGCGAGCCAGAAACTGAAAGCGCTGGTGGACCAGAGCGACGATGGAAACAACGGATAATTCTTCCCTGCCGCCGATTCCCGCGAAGCGCTATTTCACGATCGGTGAGGTTGGCGAACTCTGCAACGTCAAGCCGCACGTGCTGCGCTATTGGGAGCAGGAGTTCATCCAGCTGAAGCCGCTCAAGCGGCGCGGGAACCGGCGCTATTACCAGCATCACGAGGTGCTGCTGATCCGCAGGATCCGGGACCTGCTCTACGAGCAGGGATTCACGATCAGCGGAGCAAGGCAGCGCCTGGAGAGCGATTCCGCCCACGCCCCGGAAGAGGCGGAAGACGAGATGCTCAAACTGAAGCGGGAGCTCAAAAAGATCGTCGAGATGCTGGAGCGTTAAGCCTGAATCTGTTATAATGCTTTTCTTTCGGGGCGTAGCGCAGCCTGGTAGCGTACTTGCATGGGGTGCAAGTGGTCGGAGGTTCAAATCCTCTCGCCCCGACCAAAACAATCAATCAAAAGGGACCGTCGAATGACCGTCCCTTTTGCTTTTCAGGAGGACCATGAATTTCCTTTCCGGCCTCGATGAAGACCTGAAAACCATTCTGGTGGCGCAGGTCCGCAACATCTGGACGCACACCTCCACTGCCATCGAAGGAAACAGCCTGACGCTGAGCGAAACGGCATTCGTTCTCGAAGAAGGGCTGACCGTAAGAGGCAAGCCGTTGCGAGATCACCAGGAGATTTTCGGACATGCCAGGGCGATCGATCTGGTTTACGGTCTGCTCTCCGCGAAAAGCATCCGTGAAGAAGATCTGTTCTCCCTGCACAAGGCAGTTCTCTCCGAATCCGTGATGGACATTTTCAAGCCTGTCGGAAAATGGAAGAATCAGCCGAATTACACGAACATCATCGGTGTTGACGGAAAACAGCATATTCGCGAATACCCCGCTCCGCTTTGCATTCCACTCCTGATGTCGCAATGGCTGCAGCGGCTCAACGATGCGCTTTCGGCTGACACGCTGATCTATGCCGATCTCCATCTCGACTTCGTGACCATTCATCCTTTCTTCGATGGGAACGGCCGCCTGGCGAGGCTGATTTCCAATCTTCCCGTATTGCGATCAGGCCTTCCTCCCATCATCGTCCCCACCGAAAAGAAGCTCGAATACCTGCGCATCATTTCCGACTACCAGTCGACGATCCCCGGCCTCGAATCGCTGAAAGACCTGGATTCCCTTCCCAAAAACGAAGAGAGACAGCGATTTGCAGATCTTTGCCGCGATTTCCATGAACCCACCCTTTCGCTTCTGAAGGAAGCGAGGAAGATTCAGGAAAAGCGTATTATCTCCTGAGGCGAGCGGCCACGAGCGGCGTATTGTCGCCCGCTCCCGTCCTGTGCGCCACCTTGGGATGCATACCCTTCAACACAGTGGTTTTGACCATTGTGTCTGGAACAACTCAAGCGGATGACCCGGACTGTCTGTCGGGGCGATGCGAGATGGATAGTCCTGAGGTTGGAAATGGGATGGCGGAATCTCGCGATCCTCGTTACCGTTTCCGCACCTCAGCCATCCCGTGTTTTCAATGCTCGCTCTCAATTCCATGTACGTCTTTCATTTCACGGTAACTTGAAGATAACGCGTATTCCCGTTGGAGAGCTTGATGTCAATCTTCACTTGCAATGGCAATCCTCCCTTTGGAACATCGTCTGCAGTAAACGTCAAGG
>JABEVD010000073.1 GCA_013044025.1 Burkholderiales bacterium | reverse complement strand
TTTCGCCGGGGACGAACTGCATCTGTACAACTGGAACAATTACATTGCGCCGCAAACGGTGGAACGCTTCGAAGCCTACTGCAAATGCAAGGTCATCCAGGATTATTATTCGGACAACGAGGAACTCCTCGCCAAGCTCGCAGCCGGCGCGCGAGGGTATGACATCCTGGTGCCAACAGGATTTGCGCTGGCTTCCCTGGTGAAGCAGGGCGCGCTGCTTCCGCTCGACAAGTCGAAGCTGCCGAACCTTTCCAACATCAATCCGGCTTACCTCAACACATCCTTCGATCCCGGCAACAAGTATTCGGTGCCCTATGCCTATACCACGACGCTGATCGGCTACAACGTGGAAAAAATGAAGCAATACGGGATTCCGACGGATACCTGGGCGGCGATCTTCGACCCGAAATATCTTGCGAAAGTGAAGGGCAGGGTGACGGTGCTGGACAGCCAGCGCGAACTGATGGCGGCGGCGCTCAAATATCTGGGGTATTCCGTGAACGACACGACGGAAGCGCACGGGGTTCAGGCGATGAATGTCATCCTGAAGGCCAAGCCATACTGGGCTGCTTTCAACTCATCGAGCTACATCAAGGAATTGACGGTGGGGAACATCTGGCTGGTGCACGGCTATTCCAACGACATGTTCCAGGCGATGAACGACGCGAAAGCGGCCAAAAGAAAATTCACCATAGGGTTCTCGATCCCGAAGGAAGGGGCGGTGCTCGCGCTCGACAACATGGTGATCCACAAGTATGCGCCCCGTCCCGATCTCGCGCTGAAATTCATCAATTTCATGCTCGACGGCAAGAACTCCTCCGAGCTCACCAACATGATCGGTTCGGGCAACCCCAATCTCGCGGCCCTTCGCTACATCGATCCCGAGATCAGGGCCATTCCCGCGATCCTGCCGGACAGGCAGGTTCTTTCCCGCCTGGAAATGCTGCATGATCTCACCATGGAACAGCGGCGCGTGCTGAACCGCCTCTGGATCAAGATCAAGATCGAGTGAACCTTACCGGATGCGGATCACCACGCCCGATCCACGCAACGCGACGGTTTCTGTCTGCTCGCCGAGAAGCGCAAGATTCCTGCTCAGGATTTCGTTCTTCGGATCCCTCGGATTGAATACCATGTAATTGATGCCCTTCAGCATCGCGAGCTGGGTTGCGGGATCCTTCGCCGGGCTCGGCAAAGGGAGCACGTCGCACTGGCAGGTGATCATGGTTTTACCGGGCCACTGGCTCGCCACCAGGATGTGCTTGTTCTGTTCCGATCTTGCAACCAGCGCGACTGCGCCGAGAAGCTTGTCTTCTTCGGAGAGCGGGAATATTTTCCTGTATTCGTAATCGCCCCGGTTGTTCAGCATGAAGGCGGTCGCTAGCACGAAGATGAGGAAAAACACGCCGCCGCGCTTTACCAGGAAGCCTTCTCCGGGAATGGAGTCATGGATTTCGATGATCCTTGCGATACCCACATAAAGCAGGAAAGCGAGCACCAGCATGGCCCAGGAAAAATCGGCGCTGAGACTTCCCAGAACGACTCCGAGCGCCAGGGTGCGCCCGCCCAGATTGCCGAATGTCCTGGAAGGGCTTTTGAAAAGGGTGAAAAGAAGGATGGCTGCGATGACCGCGCCGGTCATCCATCCCGCGGTCGAGATAAGGTCTATCGGTCCGGTGACCAGCATGGCAAAAATGCGGATCGGGTTTTGCAGCCAGGGAAGATCGCTCCAGCCCATGCGGATCAGCAGGACGAAAATCGTCATGGCGGCGATGCCGAAATAATAATGTCTCTGCTGACGGACATCGACCGGATTCCTGTACCAGTGCCAGGCGAGCGAGATCGGATAGGCAAGACCTGCAGGATGGAGGCTCACGGAAAGGCCGATCAGAAAAATCTGCGAGAAGTACCAGCCCCCCAGAGGCCTTGGTTCGGCCCGGTAAGTGCGGTCCAGCCAGAATCCAAGTCCGGTTGCGAGAAGAAGGTAGGGGCCGGCACCCAGGGAATCGATCTGGGTGATCGCAAGCGGTGAAACCAGCAGCAGGCCGGTTGCGATCAGCGCGGACTCGCGTCCGAGCGTCCTGTCCGCCCAGTCGTAGAGCAGCAGGGAGGAAGCCGCCATGACGAGGAGCGTGAGGATTTTTGCCGCCGCAATGTTTCCGGTCCACATCAGACCGATCGGAATGAAAAGGAGCGCCCTGAAGTCCGGGGCGCCGAGCACCACGACCGGATGAGCGACACCGTCGACGATCGACCAGACGAACATCAGCGCGCGGGCGGCATTTTCGTCGATGCCGTAACTGTCGTAGCGGATGAAAAAGAACAACAGCAAGGCGCCCCATGTCAGGAAAACGAACAGCACCTTGTAACGCAGGGGGATTTCGAATTTGACCGGGTTCATGGTATCTGGATCAGGACCTGAATTGCAGAAAGGGCTCATTCTATCGGCATCTGCGCGCCCCTTCAACGACTTGGAAGAGATGGTTCGATTCGATTGACACCCTGAAGCGTCGTGTATTATATTTCGCCGAAGCAGGCTGGAATTGGTTGCTTAATAATGAAATCCACGGGAGGAAGCTATGCTGTTCGAAACGGATACGACGACGACGCAGGTTGTGACGATGTACGTCTGTTTTTTTGTGTTTTTCTTCGGATTGGCTTTCTTGTTGTTCAAGAA
>JABEVD010000072.1 GCA_013044025.1 Burkholderiales bacterium | reverse complement strand
ATAGAACGATCTCGCCGGGGACGATCGGCAAACTCCAGGAGTCCGGGCAGGGCGCGTTCCAGCTTCCTGACGCAGCCCAGGTCTGTTGCCCTTGCGGAACCTTCGATCCGGAAGCATTTCTGGAGCCATATCGGGCAAGGACTGGAAGTGGCTTCGCCGAATCATGAATCTTCCGTTCTGGGGCAGATCCTGCTGTTGCAGAGCGCCCTGGAAGCGGCTCCGACGGAGCGCCATCTCGCGGAGATGCTCGAACATGGTCTGAAAGTCGTGCCCGGCGTGAAGGAGGTGAAATTCCTTCGCGCCACAGATCCGGTCGAATCCGGATTGGAACGGGATCTGGTCCGTTTGGCCGTGAAATCGCGCAACACGCATTACGGGGAGTTCCGGATCGCGCTCTCCAGCGCGGATGAATTCGCCCCTTATCTGCCTTTCGTTTCCAATACCGTCAATCTCTGTTCCTTCCAGATCGGGAAGATGCGCACCGAGGAATTGCTGCGCGTATCCAATCTGAGGCTGGAAAGGCTGGCCGAAGAGCGCAACGAAAAATACAAGCTGCTGTTCGAAAAAATCTCCGAAGGCGTCCTCCATCTGGACGAGCGCGGCAAGGTGCTTTCAGCAAACGATGCGGCGCGGGACATACTGGGGATGGATCCGGTCTGCCTGTTGCAGATGGATTCCCCATGGATCCATCCGGTTCGCGAGGACGGTTCGGAATACCCTCCTGCTGAATTGCCGGGCAATCTGGCGCTGAAGGAGAGGAAGGCCGTGAGCAATGTGGTTTTTGGCGTGATCAACCCGAAAACCAGTTCGCGGACCTGGCTGGAAATGGATGCGGTGCCTTTTCTCGCTCCGGGAAGCGACGGGATCAGCGTGTTCGCCCTGTTTCGCGACATCACCCGGCGCAGGCAATCCGAAACCGATCTGCAGGCGAGCGAGCAGCGCTTCCGAACCATCATGGACCATGCGCCCATCGGCATGGCTACCACTTCCATGAACGGTAAAATCCTGATGGTCAATCAGGCATTTTGCGACATGCTCGGCTACGGCAGGGAGGAGCTGGAAAGAACCAGCTTCATGGAAATCACCCATCCGGAAGACAAGGAAATCACCCTGCCGGCCAGAAATCTCCTGCTCACCGGGGAGAAAGAAGCCTATCGCGCCGAGAAACGCTACATCAGGAAGGACGGCAGCGTGATCCGGGTGCGTCTTACTTCCACGATCGTCAGGGGCGTGTGCGGCGCCGAACCCTATTTCATCGGCCAGGTCGAGGACATCACTCGGCAGAAGCAGGTCGAGGAAGAACTGAGCATCGCGGCGACCACATTCGAATCGCAGAACGGCGTGATGATCACCGACGCCGGGCTCAACATCCTCCGGGTCAACAAAGCCTTTACCGAGATCACCGGCTATGCGGCCGAAGAAATCGTCGGCATGCATCCCAGGGTGCTCCGCTCCGGTCGTCATGATGCGCGTTTCTACGAGCAGATGTGGTCCGACATCCGGAATCGCGGCAACTGGATCGGAGAAATCTGGAACCGCAGAAAGAATGGTTCGATCTATCCGGAAACGCTTTCCATTTCTGCGGTGAGAAACGAGGATGGCAGCGTCAGAACCTATGTCGGCACTTTCATCGACATCACCCGGCGCAAGGAAGCGGAGGCGCGAGTCGAACACCTGGCTTTCTACGATCAGTTGACCGATCTGCCGAACCGGAGACTGCTGCTGGATCGATTGCAGCGCGCCCAGTCGGCCAGCATGCGCAGCGGGAAGAAATGCACCCTGCTGCTGATCGACCTGGACAACTTCAAGGTCATCAACGACACGCTAGGACATGCAGAGGGAGACGAGTTGCTGCAGCAGGCTGCAGGACGCCTGGGCGCCTGCCTGCGCGAAGAGGATACCCTTTCCCGCTTCGGGGGGGACGAGTTCCTGGTCCTGATCGAGGGATTGAGCGGAGACACCATCGAAGCATCCGAGCAGGCGAAACAGGTCTGCAGGAAGCTGTTCGACTCCATCAGGCGGCCTTTCCTGCTCGGACAGCACGAATGCAAGGTCACCTGCAGCATCGGCGCGACGGTTTTCCTGGGCCTCGAGCAGCCGATCGGTGAACTGATCAAGCAGGCCGATATCGCCATGTACGAGGCGAAGAAAGCGGGGCGCAATTCGCTGCGCTTCTTCGACAGGGATGTGCAGGAACTCCTCACCGCGCGCGCCTTGCTCGAAGCCGATCTGCATAACGCGCTGGAAGGAGGGCAGATCGAGCTTCACTACCAGATCCAGATGGACAGCCTGGATCGCCCGGTCGGGGCGGAAGCTCTGGTGCGCTGGCATCATCCGGAACGCGGCTGGGTATCCCCGGCGCAATTCATTCCCCTGGCCGAAGAATCAGGGCTGATCCTGGAGATCGGCGCCTGGGTGCTCGATAAGGCCTGCGCGCAGCTCGGGGCATGGCGCAGCGATCCTGCCACGCGCGACCTGAATCTTGCAGTCAACATCAGCGCAAGGCAATTGGCGCAGGCCGGTTTTCTGGGGGAAGTGAAGGCCGCCTTGCAACGCCATCAGGCGGATCCGGCCAAGCTCAAGCTGGAAATCACCGAAAGCATGCTGCTCGGGAACATCGAGGATACGATCGATATCATGAACGAGTTGAAGTGGATCGGTCTGCAGATCTCCCTGAACGATTTCGGAACCGGATACTCCTCCCTTTCCTATCTCAAGCGCCTGCCTCTGGATCAGCTCAAGATCGATCAATCCTTCGTCAGGGATATCGCGACCGATGCCAACGACCGCTCGATCGTGCAGACCATCATCGCGATGGCGAAAAGCCTGGGCCTCGACGTGATTGCCGAAGGCGTGGAGAGCGAAATGCAGCGGGCTTTTCTCCTGGAAAATGGCTGCCTCAATTTTCAGGGTTATCTGTACGGCAGGCCCATGTCGATCCATCTGTTCGAACGGGCCCTGCAGCGCCGCCAGGTCGGAACGGCAGCGCAATCCATTTCCGCTCCTCTCCTTCAGGGATAATCCTGGCGCGTCGGACGAATCAGGATGTCGCTCACATGCACATGGGAAGGCTGGCTGACGACGAAGAAAATTGCATTGGCGATGTCCTCCGGCAGGGCCAGCGGACCGAAATTTTCCTCGAAGCGCTTCACCTGGGCTTCCCCATAACCCGCTCCATCCTGGAATCCGCTGAGCACGATCCCCGGTTCCACGAGCGTCACGCGCACCCCCTTCGGGCCGATCTCGCGCCGCAATCCTTCCGTCAGCGCATGCACCGCGAATTTGGTCGAGCCGTACACCGCGCTGAAAGGGGAAATATGCCTGCCCACCACCGAGCCGATCGCCACGATGTCGGCAGGTTTCGCCGGGAATCCGCTCTTTTGCATTTCCACCATGCGCTTGGACGCTTCCTGCATCAGGGCGAGCACGCCCATCACGTTGAGCTTCAGGATTTCCTCGAAACGGGAAAGATCCGCTTCGCTCACCGATCCGCCCAGCCCCCTTCCCGCATTGGCGACCACGAGATCCGCCTCGCGTCCGAACCTGCGCTTCGCTTCGCTGAACAGGCTTTCCACGGTGCGCAGATCGGATGCATCTCCTTCGACTGCGCAAAATGCTGTGCCGAGTTCCTGTTCCAGTTCCTTCAGCTTCCTGCCATTGCGCGCATTGCCCACCACGGCAAAGCCTTCCCTGACGAACCTTCTCGCGGTCGCCTCGCCGATGCCGGAGCTCGCTCCGGTGACGATGGCCACTCTTTTCGCATCGGAATGCTGCATTTTCGCCTCCTTGATTGGTTTTCCTGAACGCTTCAGGCCGTCTCCAGAACCGGATAATCGGTATAGCCCAGTTTCAGGTCCGACATGCCGTGACCGTAGAAGGTTTCCGCATTCCATGCATTGAGCGGAATTCCCTTCCTGAATCTTTCCGGAAGATCGGGATTGGCGATGTAGTCCTTGCCGAAGGAAACCGCATCGGCATGGCCAAGCTCGATCTCCTTCATGGCCGATTGCAGATCGAATCCCTCGTTGGCGATGAGCACGCCGCCGAATTTCTTCCTGAGCTGGGGGCTGATCCGGTCGCTTCCCTGTCTTTCCCGGGTGAAAAGGAAGGCGATCCTGCGCTTTCCGAGTTCTTCCGCGACATGGCCGAAGGTCGCGAGCGGATCGGAGTCTCCCATGGAATGCGCATCCCCCCTCGGGGCGAGATGCACCCCGACCCTTCCCGCGCCCCAGACCGAGATGACCGCATCGGTCACTTCGAGCAGCAGCCTCGCGCGGTTTTCGATCGACCCGCCATAGGCATCCTTGCGATGGTTGGTGCTGTCCTGCAGGAACTGGTCGAGCAGATAGCCGTTCGCGCCATGCACTTCCACGCCGTCGAATCCGGCGCGCCTGGCATTCTCGGCGCCCTTGCGGTAGGCTTCGACGATTCCAGGGATTTCGCCGATGTCGAGCGCCCTGGGCGCCACGAAAGCAACCTGGGGACGAAGCAGGCTGACATGGCCTTCCGGCGCGATGGCGCTCGGGGCGACGGGCAGCGCTCCGTCGAGATAGGAAGGATGGGAAATCCTGCCCACATGCCAGAGCTGCATGAAGATCAGCCCGCCCGCATCATGCACGGCTTTGGTCACCAGCTTCCATCCTTCCACCTGCTGCTCCGACCAGATTCCCGGCGTATCCGGATAGCCCACGCCCATGGGCGAGACCGAGGTGGCTTCGCTCAGGATCAGGCCTGCGCTTGCGCGCTGGGCGTAATATTCGGCCATGAGCGGATTCGGCACTCTTCCTTCGCCTGCGCGGCAGCGGGTGAGCGGAGCCATGACGATGCGGTTGGACAATCTGACATCTCCCATCTGTATGGGGTCGAACAAGCTGCTCAATTCAATCTCCTTTTCGAGTTGTAGGACTTTTGTCAATCACTTCAGCGTCGCCATGTCGATGACGAAACGGTATTTCACATCGCTCTTCAGCATGCGCTCGTAGGCCTCGTTGATGTAGGAAGCAGGGATCAGCTCGATGTCCGAGGTGATGCCGTGTTTCGCGCAAAAATCGAGCATTTCCTGGGTTTCCCTGATCCCGCCGATGAGAGAACCCGCGATCTGCCTGCGCTTCAGGATGAGGTTGAATACGCCGGGAGAAGGATGGGGTTCTGCAGGGGCGCCGACCAGGGTCATGGTCCCGTCGTGCTTCAGCAACTGAAGATAAGCGTCGAGGTCATGGGGAGCGGCGACGGTGTTGAGGATGAAATCCAGGCGGTTGGCGCGCTCGGCCATCTGCCCGGCATCGGTCGAAACGCAGACTTCGTCCGCGCCCAGTCTTTTGCCGTCTTCGATCTTGGAAGGGGAGGTGGTGAAGAGGGTGACATGCGCGCCCATCGCATGGGCGATCTTGACGCCCATGTGCCCGAGCCCGCCGAGGCCGACGATTCCGACTTTCTTGCCGGGTCCGGCCTTCCAGTGGCGCAAGGGCGAATAGGTGGTGATGCCTGCGCAGAGCAGCGGCGCGACGGCAGCCAGATCCTTTTCTTCGTGGCCGATCCTGAGCACGAACTGCTCCTTCACCACGATGGACTGGGAATATCCTCCATAGGTGTTTTCGCCGCCGAAAAGCGGGCCGTTGTAGGTTCCGGTGAAGCCGTTTTCGCAATACTGCTCCTCTCCTTCGCTGCAGGGATGGCAGTGTCCGCAACTGTCGACCATGCAGCCGACCCCGGCGAGATCGCCAGGCCTGAAATTTTTGACCTTCTCTCCCACCGAGACCACTCTTCCGACGATCTCGTGTCCGGGAACGGAAGGGTAGATCGTATTCTGCCATTCGTTTCTCGCAGTGTGCAGATCCGAATGACAGACCCCGCAGTACAGGATTTCGATGCCGACATCTTCCGGGCCAGGCTTCCTCCTCTCGATTTCGAAAGGGGAGAGCGGACTGGTCGGGCTTTGCGCTGCATAGGCTTTGATCATGCATTTCCTCGCTGTCGTTGGATGGGGGCGGAAAGCCGGATCCCCTGGTTGTTGAAACATTGTTCAATAATCGTAGACATTTTTGAACATCTGGTCAATAATATTTTTTCGGGATTCGAGAGAGAGAAACATGGCAAGGCCCAGGGAATACGACAGGGAGAGGGTGCTGACCGAAGCGATGAATGTGTTCCGGGGGACAGGATATTTCGGAACGAACATGTCGCAACTGATCGAGGCGACCCGCCTCAATCCGGGAAGCCTGTACGGCGCTTTCAACTCCAAGGAAGAGCTGTTCCTCGCCGCGCTCGATCATTACGGGACAAGGAGCGTCGAGAAGGTCAGGGCGGATCTTTACGGGCAGAGTTCGCCGAAGGCGGGCGTCCGCGCCTGGATCGAAAGGATCGCATCCGAAATATCGGGGCAGGGGCAGCACGGTTGCCTGCTCGTCAATACAGCGGTCGAACTTTCGGACAGGAATGCCGCGATACGGGACAGGGTCAATCTCCATCTGGGTGAAATCAGGAATCTGGTCGCCGCGAGGCTGGAAGAGGCGAGGGAGGCGGGCGAGATTTCCGCCGAAAAGGATCCTTTCGCGCTGGCCGATTTTCTGCTTTGCGCGATATGGGGGCTCAGGGTATGGGGGGAGACTTTCCCGGAAGTATCGAGGGTAGATGGGGTGAAAAACCAGCTATTTTCGCTGCTCGAAGAATGAACCGGCTCGTGTTGCCTGTGCATCTGGCGGCAAAATCGTCATCCGGATTGATTCCCCCTGCGCCCCCCAATCTCCGCATCCTCGAGGGGAAGTCCTGGACCGGTATAGGGCTCGCCCAAGCCCGTTGCAATGATCTGTCTCATCTGGATTCACGGTGCGGCAGGCAAAGGCGGAACGTGCTGCCTTCGCCGCGGACCGAGGTTACGTCCGCGATCCCGCCATGAAGCTGAGCGATCCACCTCACCAGGTAAAGGCCGATTCCGGTTCCGGGAACATCGGATTCGTTGTTGCGGATGAATTTGTCGAAGATGCGCGACTGCATTTCGGCGCTGATCCCGGGGCCACTATCGGCCACTTCGATGCATAGCAGGCCCGTTTCGCAGGTTTTCAGGCTGATGTGTATCGGGCTTCCGGGCGGGGAATATTTGACCGCGTTGTCGACCAGATTGCCGATCGCGATGCCGACCAGATGCCAATCGGCCCATAGCCTGCTTTCCCCGGTGAGGGCATGGTAGCGTATCGGTCGGTCGTGAAGCTGGGACAGGGTTGAGGCGATTTCGCTGCAGATCCGGTTCAGATCACCGGTTTCGCGCTTGAGCCAGGAGTCTTTCGTGATCCGGATGTCGCCTTCCGAAAGCGTGCTCATCAGGAGAGAAATGCGCTTGACGGAATTGATGATTTTTTCGATTCTGGGCTGCCAGTCCGGCTGCTTTTCCCGGGCCAGGACATTCAGCATCTGCGCGGTATTGCTGATCACCGCAGCCGGGTTGCGGATTTCGTGTTCGAGCATGGTCAGGAGATTGGACTGGATCTGCCGGTTTTCCCGCTCCTGTCTGAGCGCAGTTTCGAGGATCTTCATGGTGTCGGAAATCTTGCTGGTCCGGTTCATGAGTTCGGCTTCGAGCATGTTCTGGTTCTGGTGTACCCGCTCGGCCATGGCCTTGAAATTTTCTGCGAGATGTCCCAGTTCGCCGTAATTCGAATCCATGATGGGCAGTTCGAAATCGCTATGGCTGATCCGCTCCGTGGCTTCGATCATGGCGGAAACCGGATGCAGCACCAGTCGGTGAAGCGTGAAAGCCAGGATGGCCAGCAACCCCAGCACCGAGACGCCGATGGCAAGTCCCATGCCCCAGAATTCCCTTTTGGGCATGATGACCGACAGATCGAGCAGGGTGATGTCGAACCAGCCCACTTCGGGCAATGCCGCGATTCCGGCAAGATAGCGCTTCCCGTTCATGTAGACGAATTTTGTGGCAATGTCGGTGTCATGGTGTGTCAGGCGCTCGATGGACTGTCTGACCCAGGCCCTGTCGGCCGGTCTTTTGAACAGCAGATCGATCGAATGCTGTTGTTCCTTGGGCCTCGTGAAACTCGAGAAACTGATGTAGCGGGTTTCTGGATAGATCTGGATCGCGGCATTGCGGTCCACGAACAGGTTGGTGATTCCGGGCTGCGGGATGTTGGTCACCTTGTGGATGAATTTGTCCAGGTCGAGCCCTGTGCCCAGCACGCCGATCACCCTGTCCCGGTCGCGAAGCAGCACATTGATCCAGACTTTGGTCAGATTGAGGTTGACGTCGGGCGCGACATTGACCTGGTAGGCCGCGCCGCGCCGGATCGTGGCGAAAAACCATGCATCTTTCGGATTGGACGGATCAAGGGTGTAGCGGAAATGCTTCACCTGTACTTTTCCATCCTCGAAATAGTAATGCCTCGACTTGGCGATGGCCAGAAAATAACTGCCGTCTCCGAAATGCTTCCGGTAGCTTTCGAGCTTGCCAAAGGCTTCCTCTTCGAGGGCGGGGTTCTGCTCGTCCTCGCTCCATTTGCGGATGGTTCGGCTTTCGGAAAGCTGTCTTGCCAGGGCGACTTCGCGGATCAGGGGCTCGAGGGTTCGGGATTTGTCGTAGAGCACCTGCTTCTCGGCAAATCGCGCGCCAAGACGTTCGGCCAGGTTTTCCGCGATGCTGTTGAATGCGAGCCAGGTGGTTATCGCGATGCAAAAAACGGCCGAGCCGATGATCAGCATGAACCTCGATTGCAGGTTCATGCGCGAAAAAAAATCTTGCAAGAAGCGTAAACTGTTGTGAAAATTAAACATCATGGCAACTCTTCTTGTTCGTAGGATTTATGACTCGCATTATCGTGGTAGAAGACGACATTGGGCAACTGGAAGAAATGCTGGCATTCCTCCGCCATACCGCCCACGATGCGGTCGGGGTGGAAAATGGAATTGAACTCGAAAACTGTTTGACTCGATTCACTCCCGACATCGCCTTGCTCGATTACAACCTTCCAGGCGACAGGGGACCCGTGCTCGCCAGGATGCTGCGCGAGCGCTACGGTGTTGCGATCGGCATCGTGATGGTGACGGCCCGAACCCAGGGTGTCGACCGGATCGAATGCCGGCGCGCCGGCGCGGATGTCTATCTGGTCAAGCCGGTCGATTTCGGCGAATTGCTGATGGTGATCGAGAATCTGGTCATGCGCCTCCGGCCTGCCCAAAATGTCGATGTCCCCTGGAAGCTCTTTCTCGCCAGATCGGAACTCGTGCCGCCCGGATTGTCCGCCATTGTGCTGACCCATCAGGAATCCTTGCTGTTGTCGGCGATCGCCAGGGCGAAGCATCGGAGCATCACCCGCGAGGACCTGATCCATGCGCTCGGCAAGGACCCCGATAGCTACGATGATCGCGCCCTCGAATCCTGTATCAGCCGCCTGCGGCGCAAGCTGCTCAAGGTGAAAAAAGGGCGGAATCCGCTTCATGTGTTGCGCGGGTTCGGCT
>JABEVD010000071.1 GCA_013044025.1 Burkholderiales bacterium | reverse complement strand
GGATTCCACAGCATCGCAATCGCCCCGGAAAAGGAAGTGAGAAGCACCAGCCACCCCGCTCCATCGAGCTTCTCGCCAAGCAGGATCCTGGAGAGCAGCACGGTCCAGAATGGCGCCATGTAAAAAAGCAGCAATACCCGCATCACCTCGCCGCCCAGCATCGCGAGCACGTAGCCGATGTTGCAAAGCCCGGCGGACAATCCGATTGCGGCGAGAAGCGGCGAAAAACCGCAGGAGAGAATGGGTTTTCTGAAAAGAATCAGGGAAGGGATCAGCGCGAAAAGATAGCTCAGGGTGAGCGAGAGCCATCCTGCCATGCCGAGACCGGAGAGCACCCGGTACGGATACCAGATGAGACCCCAGACCATTGCCCCGGTGAGCAGGGACAATACCGGGATTTGTTTTGATAAGCGCTTGCGGAGCATTATAATCAGGTATTTTTAGAATGTTGGCCTGAATGAATTCCCATCTCGAGCGACTGCAGCCCTACCCTTTCCAGCGTCTCGCGGCCCTGTATCGCGGCGCTGAACCCAATCCGGAATATTCCCCGATCCGCCTCTCCATCGGGGAACCGAGGCACGAAACCCCGGCCTTCATCATGGAAGCGCTCGCTTCGAACCTTACAGGACTCGCCCATTATCCCACAACGCAGGGAAGCGATGCGCTCAGAGGCGCGATCGGAAAATGGCTCGCCAACCGATACAAAATTTCCGAGGACATCGCGATCCTGCCGGTGAACGGAAGCCGCGAAGCGCTGTTCGCTTTCGCGCAGGCGGTGGTCGATCCTGCACGGCCCGATCCCGTCGTCGTCTGTCCCAATCCCTTCTACCAGATCTACGAGGGAGCCGCGCTCCTCTCCGGAGCCACGCCGCATTTTCTCAATACGCTGCCCGAAAACAATTTTTCCATCGATTTTGCGGAGCTTGCCGAATCGGTCTGGGAGAGGACCCAGCTTCTCTATCTCTGCTCCCCCGGCAACCCCACCGGAAAGATCCTGGGAATGGAGGAATGGAAAACCGCATTCGAGCTCTCCGACCGCCACGGATTCGTCATCGCATCCGACGAATGCTATTCGGAAATCTATTTCGACGAATCGAACCCGCCCCTTGGCGCGCTGGAAGCTGCGAAAAGGCTGGGGCGGGACGACTTCAAAAATCTCGTCGTCTTCAGCAGCCTCTCCAAGCGCTCCAATGTCCCCGGAATGAGATCCGGATTCGTCGCAGGGGATGCACAAATCATGCAGAAATTCCTGCTCTACCGCACCTATCACGGCTGCGCGATGAATCCTGCCGTGCAGGCGGCGAGCGTCGCGGCCTGGAACGAGGAAGCGCATGTGCTGGAAAACCGCAACCTTTACCGCGAAAAATTCGCAGCGGTGCTTCCCATCCTGGAAGACAAACTGGAAGTGAAAATGCCGGATGCGGGATTTTATCTGTGGGCGAAGACCCCGGGGAGCGATACCGAGTTCTCACGCATGCTGCATCGGGATTATAATGTACAGGTACTGCCCGGAAGCTTCCTTGCCCGCGAATCGAACGGGATCAATCCGGGAAGCGGCTTCATCCGCATCGCCCTCGTCGCCACGCTCGAAGAATGCCTGGAAGGGGCGAACAGAATCAGAAGAATGTGCTCGTGACCGGGCACGCAACATCGAGGATAAAAACAATGAACGAACTGCAGCACATCATCGAGGAAGCATTCGAGAAGCGCGCCGAAATCACCCCGCGCAACGTCGATCCAAAACTCAAGGAATCCATCAACGAAGTCATCGGGCTGCTCGACTCCGGAAAGCTCAGGGTCGCGGAAAAAATCGAAGGCGACTGGGTGACCCACCAGTGGCTCAAGAAGGCGGTGCTGCTCTCCTTCAGGATCGAGGACAACAGTTTCGTCAAGGGCGGCTATACCAATTACTACGACAAGGTTCCCTCGAAATTCGCTGATTACAATTCGCGAGATTTCCGCGAAGGCGGATTCCGCGTGGTGCCGCCCGCTGCGGTGAGAAAAGGCTCCCACATCGCGAAGAACGTGGTGCTGATGCCTTCCTATGTGAATATCGGCGCTTATGTCGACGAAGGCACCATGGTCGACACCTGGGCGACCGTCGGATCCTGCGCCCAGATCGGCAAGAACGTTCACCTCTCCGGCGGCGTCGGCATCGGCGGCGTGCTCGAACCGGTCCAGGCGAACCCGACCATCATCGAGGACAACTGCTTCATCGGCGCGCGATCCGAAATCGTCGAAGGCGTGATCGTAGGCGAAGGCGCGGTGATCTCGATGGGCGTCTATATCGGACAGAGCACCAAGATCTACAACCGCGAAACCGGAGAAGTCCTGTATGGACGCGTACCCGCAGGCGCGGTCGTCGTCTCCGGAAACCTGCCCTCCGCGGACGGAAAATACAGTCTGTATTGCGCGGTCATCGTCAAGCAGGTCGACGCGAAAACCCGCGCCAAGACCAGCATCAACGAACTCCTGAGAGGAATCTGACCTTGGCCGGCGAAATGGTACTCGCCCCGTTGTTCAGGTTGATGGCGGAAAAACAGGCTTCCGACCTGTTCTTCACTTCCGGCGCCCCCATCAACATCAAGATCAACGGCATCATTCGCCCGGTCAACAACCAGATCCTCGATTCCGAGAAAATCAGGGAGTTCGCATACAACCTGATGAACGAGGAGCATGCCCGCGAATTCGAGACCGAATGGGATGTGAACTTCGCCATCAACCTGCCCGATACCGGATCCTTCAGGGTCAACGTGTTCCATCAGAGAAGCAGCGTCTCGATGGTGATCCGCTATATCCGGGAGAAGATCCAGGACATCCCTTCGCTCAACCTTCCGCCCATGCTGCGCGACCTCATCATGGAAAAGCGCGGCCTGGTGCTGGTCGTGGGTGCGGCAGGACAGGGAAAGTCGACCACGCTCGCCGCAATGATCGAGAGCCGCAACCAGCGCAGCACCGGGCACATCCTCACCATCGAGGATCCGATCGAATACCGCTTCACCCACAGGAAATCGATCATCAACCAGCGCGAGGTTGGTACCGACGCCCGCTCCTATTCGAGCGCGCTGGTGAACGCTATGCGGGAGGCGCCGGACGTGGTGATGATCGGAGAGATCGTCGACCAGGAAACGCTGAGGCATACCCTGCTGTTTTCCCAGGCTGGCCACCTCTGCTTATCCACGCTGCATGCCAACAACAGTTATCACGCGCTCAATCGCATCATCACCTTCTTCCCCTACGAGGCGAGAAACTCCCTGCTCTCCGACCTTTCCATCAGCCTGAAATGCATCATTTCCCAGCGCCTCATTCCGAGCGTATCGGGCAAGCTGGTTCCGGCAGTGGAAATCCTGCTCAACACCAAGCACATTGCCGAACTCATCAAGAGCGGCAACATCGACCAGGTGAAGGAAGCGATGGAGCAGAGCCTCGCCTCCGGTAGCCAGACCTTCGAGCAATCCCTCTACCATCTGTACAAGGACGGCCAGATCAGCTTCGAAGATGCCATGGCGAATTCCGATTCTCCGAGCAACCTTTCCGCGATCATCGAATATTCCGAACATCGGGAAAAAACCAACCAGCCCGAAGTGGTGCGGACCGGGTCCTTCACCCATTTCCAGATCGACATGGAGAACAAGTCTTGAGGCTTTGCGGCATTCCCAACTGCGACACGGTGAGGAAGGCGCGCGCCTGGCTTGCCGGCAACGGCATCGAAATTCCCTTCCACGATTTCAGGAAAAACGGGGTGACCCGCGAGATGCTGGAACAATGGATCGGAAAGCTGGGATGGGAGGCGCTCGTCAACCGCAAGGGAACCACCTGGCGCCAGCTCGACGAATCCGAAAAGCTGGCTGTGGATTCGGCAGAACCCGCCATTGAACTGATGCTGAAAAAGCCTTCCGTGATCAAACGCCCGGTGCTCGAAATGGAAGATCGCATCCTCCTCGGCTTCGACGAACGGGAATATACCGAAACATTCAAAAAATGAACACATACGAACTCGCAAAACGACTGATCGCCCGCCGATCGATGACCCCTGACGACGCCGGTTGCCAGGAAATCCTCATCGAGCGTCTGGAAAAACTCGGCTTTTCCATCGAAAGGATGCGTTTCGGCAATGTCGACAACCTCTGGGCGAGAAAGGGAAAGGATTCTCCCCTGCTTTGCTTTGCAGGGCACACCGATGTCGTCCCGAGCGGGCCGGTGGAAAAATGGCAAAGCGATCCTTTCTCCCCGGAAGTCAGAGACGGCATGCTCTACGGGCGGGGAGCGGCCGACATGAAGACCTCCCTTGCCGCTTTCGTCACCGCCATCGAGGAATTCCTCGAAAAAAATCCCGATCATTCCGGCTCGATTTCCCTGCTCATCACTTCAGACGAGGAAGGAATCGCGGTCGACGGCACCACCCGCGTGGTCGATGCATTGAAGGCGAGAGGGGAATCCATCGATTTCTGCATCGTCGGGGAGCCCACCTGCGTGGACAAGCTCGGCGACACGGTGAAAAACGGACGGCGCGGATCGCTTTCCGGCACCCTCGTCGTGAAGGGAATCCAGGGCCACATCGCCTATCCCCATCTGGCGAAAAACCCCATCCATCTTGCAGCTCCTGCGATCGCCGAGCTTGCGAAAGTGGAATGGGATCAGGGAAACGAATATTTCCCGCCCACCACCTGGCAGATCTCCAACCTCCACGCGGGAACCGGCGCCACCCACGTGATCCCGGGGCATATCGAAATCGAATTCAATTTCAGGTTCGCGACCTCGAGCAGCGAGGATTCATTGAAATCCCGCGTGCATGAAATCCTCGACCGGCATGGTCTGGAATACGATCTCGAATGGTCCCTTTCCGCAAAACCCTATCTCACGGGACAAGGCTCGCTCGTCGATGCGATCACGGATGCGATTTTCGACGCGACCGGAGTGAAAGCCGAGCTCTCGACTTCGGGAGGAACCTCGGACGGACGCTTCATCGCCGAAATCTGCCCGCAGGTCGTTGAGCTCGGACCCCTCAACGCCACCATCCACAAGATCGACGAATGCGTCGCGGTTGCAGATATCCGCCCGCTGCACCAAATCTACCTGAAAACCATGGAAAGGCTGCTCGCAAAATGATGTTCGAAGAAGCCAGGAACCATCTTCTCACGATCCGCGACATGCTGCGCTTCGCGGTGAGCCGCTTCAACCAGGGAAAAATCCATTTCGGCCACGGATGCGACAATGCGCTCGACGAGGCGGCCTACCTGATCCTCTCCGCGCTGCATCTTCCCCACGACCATCTCGATCCGTTTCTCGATGCGAACCTGCTTCCGGTCGAGCGCCACAGGCTGCTCGATCTCATCGAAAAGAGAGTCACGGACAGGATCCCGGTCGCCTATCTCACCCACGAAGCCTGGTTGAAGGGATTGAGCTTTTATGTGGACGAGCGGGTGATCATCCCGAGATCCTTCATCGCGGGACTGCTTTCCGAAGGGCTCTACCCCTGGCTCGACGAGCCTGAAGAAGTGCGCTGCGCGCTCGATCTTTGCACCGGATCGGGCTGTCTTGCCGTCATGATGGCGCATGCCTTTCCGAATGCCGCAATCGATGCCGCCGACATCTCGAAGGATGCGCTCGAAGTCGCGAAACGCAATGTGGAAAACTACGGCCTGGAAGACAGGATCCATCTGTTCGAATCCGATCTCTTTTCCGGATTGGGGGAAAAGAAATACGACCTCATCGTCAGCAATCCGCCTTACGTGAATGCCGAATCCGTTGCAAACCTGCCCAGGGAATATCTGCACGAGCCGGCGCTCGCGCTGGGGTCCGGCGAGGACGGACTGGATGCGACAAGGGTGATTCTGCAGCAGGCCGCATCCCGCCTCAAACCGGAAGGACTGCTGGTGGTCGAGATCGGCCACAACCGGGAAGCGCTGGAAGAAGCCTTTCCGGATCTGGAATTCACCTGGCTGGACACGGACGGCGGATCGGATCAAGTGTTTCTGCTGAAAAGAGAACAGTTAGCGAACTAATTCAGGAAAGGGAAAGTCATGTTCAAGCACATCCTTCTGCCAACCGACGGTACCGAGCTTTCGCAAAAATCGGTGCTGAAGGGGATCGAATTCGCGAAATCGATCGGCGCCAGAATCACAGGTTACCATGTCCTTCCCGAATATTCCCCGATGCTCGCCACCGAAGGATTCGGCTACATCGATCCGGAAACCGAGGAGATGTTCGAAAAAAATGCCAAGGCTTATGCCGAGCACTGCCTGGATTTCGTGAAGAAAGCGGCCATCGATGCGCAGGTGGAATGCGAATGCGGCTTCGGCAAGGGATCCTCGGTTCACGATGCGATCATCGAAGCGGCACGCAGCAAGAATTGCGACCTGATCTGGATGGCCTCCCACGGCAGGCGCGGAATCACAGGCCTCCTCCTCGGCAGCGAGACCACCAAGGTCCTCACCCATTGCGACATCCCCGTTCTCGTCTATCGTTGAGCGCATGAGCCGCGCAGGATGGCTGGCGCTGCTGGCCGCCGTCGCACTCGTTTGCATGCTTCTTTCCCTTTCTGCCGGAAGCATCCGCCTCGACTGGATGGAAATCTTTTCCGGCAATGCCTCCCGCCTCGATTACCAGATCCTTTTCGATCTCCGGCTGCCGCGCGTCATCGATGCCTTCACCACCGGCGCGCTGCTCGCCGTCTCCGGCGCGCTGATGCAGGTTCTGCTCAGGAACCCGCTCGCCGACCCCTATGTGCTCGGCCTCTCCGGAGGGGCCTCGGTGATGGCGCTCCTTGCCATGCTCGCAGGCGCGGGCAGTTTCGGCATGACAGGCGGCGCATTCTGCGGCGCGATGATCTCGATGCTCCTGGTCTTCGGCCTGGCGGGATTCGGACGCCCCGCCCGACTGGTGCTCACCGGGGTGGCGCTCGCTGCGGGTTGGGGCGCGCTGGTGACGCTGCTCCTTTCCATCTCGCCTGAAAGGGACCTGCGCGGCATGATTTTCTGGCTGGCCGGGAACCTCGACCATTCCTCCTCTCCCTATCCCGGCATCGCAGGACTCGTCGCGGCCCTGATTTTCGCATTGCCCGTTTCCAGGGACCTCAACCTCCTCTCCAGGGGAGAGGAAACCGCTGCGAGCCTCGGCGTGGAAGTCATGAAATTGCGCGTCCGCATCTACTTTCTTTGCGCGCTGCTCACCTCGATCGCGGTCATGACCGCGGGCAGCATCGGTTTCGTTGGTCTCATCGTGCCGCATGCCCTGCGCCTTCTGGCAGGATCGGACCACAGACTCGTCATTCCGGGTTCGATGCTCGCAGGCGGCATCCTGCTGGTCTCGGCCGATACCCTGGCAAGAACCGTCATCGCGCCGCAACAGTTGCCGGCCGGCGTCGTCATGGCGCTCCTCGGCGTGCCGATGTTCCTCTACCTGGTGTCGAAAAAGCCTTGAAACTGCTCGAAACCAGAAATCTCTGCGTCCGGGCCGGGGAGAAATGGGCCTGCAGAAACCTCGATCTTGCCGTATCGCAAGGGCAATGCTGGGGAATCCTGGGAGGGAACGGCATCGGCAAGACCTCCCTGCTGCATGCATTTTGCGGAATCGGCAAAGCGGCAAGCGGCGAAATCCTGCTCGGGGAAAAACCGCTGTCCGTCCTTTCGCGCAGGCAGATCGCAAAGCTTTCCGGAATCCTTTTCCAGGATGCGGAGGATCTGTTTCCTTCGACGGTGGAAGAAATCGTGCTGGCGGGACGCCATCCCCATGTCGATCCGTTGCGCGGGGAAACTCCGGCAGATTTCGGAATCGCCAGGGAAGCGATCGCCGCAACCGGCCTTGCCGGAATGGAGAAAAGGCTTTCCTCCACCCTTTCCGGCGGAGAAAGAAGAAGGCTTTCGATCGCAGCTTTGCTCGCCCAGGAACCGGATCTCTATCTTCTGGACGAGCCCACCAATCACCTCGACATCGCCCACCAGGTCGGCATGCTCGACCTGTTCGCTGCGCTTTCAGAGCGAAAGGCTGTGATCATGATCCTGCACGACCCCAATCTCGTCTCCAGATACTGCGACAGGGTGCTGCTGTTGTTCGGGGAAGGACGCACGCTTTGCGGCCCTTCCAGCGAAATCCTCACCGAAAGAAACCTTTCCGAGCTCTACCATCATCCGATGGAGTCGGTCGAAGGGCCTTGCGGAACCGTTTTCCTACCCTCGATCAGACGGCACCGGCCCCCGGCTTGAATACCGGAAGCTTGTGGGTGGAAGAAGCGAATCCGGAAACCAGCACACCCTTGTTCATCTTGGCGATCCTCTGGCACAGAGACTCGATGATCCTCCTGGAGAGCTTGGTGCTGTAGCCCATCAATGCTTCCAGGGTTTCCGGAGAAAGGATGAACAGAAAGCAGTCCGTCTCTGCCACCACGGTCGCAGTCCTCCTCTCCCCCAGCAGATAGGCCATTTCTCCGAAAATTTCCCCAGGACGCAGTCCGCCCATGCGGATCTCGGTTCCGCTGTTCTCCCTGTACAACCCCACCTGACCGGAATAAAGGTAATAGATCGATGCGGTGTCGTCGTTCTGGCGAATGATGGTCTCGCCCTTGCTGCAACTCTGCCCGTACTTGCGGAAAATCCGGCTGGAACGGTTGAACAGGTAATCGTCGATCCTGTGCTCGAGACGGGTTCTTTCCTCGCTCGCCAGGAAAATCTTCTCCAGCGCGATGACATCGATCCTGCCCGCGACAAACAGGAATTGCGCCCAGAGAAAGAACTGGATGAAGCCGAAATAAACCCAGATCAGCACGAAAATGATGTCGCCGAGCGATCCGTACAGGCTGATGTATTGTTCTATCTTCACCACATGGGCGAACAGCATTTCGAGCGCATAGACCGATGCGGTGCAGAAGAAGCTGTAGATCAGCGTGGAAGAGAAGCGCGGCCGGTTGTGCGGAATCTGCAAATAAAGCAGGAAAACGATGGCCCAGATGCCGAGGAAAGGGGCGAAAAGCCCGGTCATCCTGAATGAAAATTTCAGCAGCTTCGCAAGAAAGGGAATGCCGACGGATGCAAAATCGTAATGGCTCGCCTGATAATCCCCATACATGGAGGCGGCGAGCAGCAGGAAAAGAAATGGCATGGAGAGGAAGGAAAGGGTCAGCGAAAGCACGAAATTGCGCTTGCTGGAATCGGCGAAAATCACCGCAAAGGCGCTTTGCACCGATTTCATCAGCCCTTTCGAGCTCCACAGCAGGATCAACAGGCTCACGCCGCCCGAGAAGCTCAGCATCCCCGAAATCGCGTGCATCTTTCCGATCGAATCGGTATTCAGGAAGTCGAGGTGCAGCGTGACGAGCATCTCCGCGAAGGCGCCCAGCACTTCGGGATATCCCTGAAAATGCCTGTTGAGCAGGTAGATGACGAAAAGCATCAACGGGGCGATCGAGAGCAGGGAATAATAGGCCACCGCAGCCGCATGATTCTGCATCTTGGTCTTGAAGAACAGGTTCAGCGTGACATAGATCACCTGGGAGAACCAGCTTGTCCGTTCATGCAGATATTTCACAATGTCCATAAGGTTCAATAAAACAGGGTGCCCGCACCCTCGTATCTTCTGGAGAAATAGCCGGAATCCAGGTGGCTGATCCTGATTTTCCCGTTCGTGCCCGGGGCGTGGACGAATCTCCCCTTTCCGATATAGATGCCGACATGGGAATAGGGACGGTGGAGGGTGTTGAAAAACACCAGGTCCCCCGGTTTCAATTCCCTCCTTCCGACCCTTTTCACCATTTTCGCCATGCTGTATGCATTGTGCGGCAGACGCATTCCGACCGCATTTCTGTAGATGTAGCTCACCATGCCGCTGCAATCGAGCCCGCTCGAAGGATTGGCGCCGCCGAATCGGTAATCGGTATCCATGAGCCCCAGCGCATACATCACCACCTCATCGCGTTTTGCCTGGAACGGCGAGGATGGAGCAGGTGGAGCCTGCTCCACGAGCGGAGCGCTGCCGCATCCTGCGAGAATCGCAACCAGCAGGAAAACGGCAAGACGCCGCATCAGGCCACCTTCACCACTGGATCGCCTTCCAGGAGTCGTCCGATCACGGCGGCCTCGAAAAATCCCTCGCTCCTGAAGAGTTCGAGCACTTGCGGAACCGATCCCGGGGAACAGGAAACCAGCAGCCCGCCGCTCGTCTGCGGATCGCAAAGCATCCTTCTCTGCCACTCTTCGAGATTCCCTGTGACGACTTCGCTTCCATAGCTCGCCCAGTTGCGGTCGATGGCCCCCGGCCCCATTCCCTTCCTGCAAAG
>JABEVD010000070.1 GCA_013044025.1 Burkholderiales bacterium | reverse complement strand
TCTCGTGGACGGGCAGGAAAAGATCGCAGGCGCGCCGGATGTCTGGCAGGACCAGGGATTCGAGGCGCTCTTCGGGCGTATCTCCGGAAAGATGCGCAAGGTATTCCGCCTCGTGGACATCCTCCTTCAGCCCTTTGAGCAGGATGGCAGGATTCGAGGTGAGTCCGGTCACGCCGTTTTCGAGGTATTTCGCAAGGATTCCCTCGTCGAGCATCCTTCTGGTCAGGTTGTCGAGCCAGAAGCGCTGACCGAGCGCATTGACGTCGGAGAGTGCGGCCATTTCATGCTCCCAGGGATTGTTTCGCCCGCATCAGCTTCGCCTTCACTTCCAGGGCTATTTCCTTCATTCCGGGCTTGCCGACGAGATCGAGGACGGATTCCGGATCCATGAAGGAGACGGTGATTTCTCCGCTCTCTTCTTCACGGACGACGACGTTGCAGGGCAGGAGCAGTCCGATATCGGGTTCGGCCAGGATGGCCATGTGTGCGAAGGGGGGATTGCATGCGCCGAGGATCCGGTAGGGGCGCATATCTGCATTCATTTTTGCCTTGAGGGTGGCTTTCACGTCGATGTCGGTGAGCACGCCGAAACCCTCTTCCTTGAGCGCTGCGGTCACCTTTTCGATGGCTTCATCGAAAGGGATGCGCAAGGTGGTGGAAAATCCGTACATGAGGTTCTCCTACTGAAAAGGGGCCCGCAGGCCCCTTGTGGATCACAGTTCCTGCGCGTGTTCTGCGAGGTAGCTGGCCACGCCGTCCCCGGTCGGCTTCATGCCTGCATTGCCCTTCTTCCATCCTGCGGGGCAGACTTCGCCGTGCTCTTCGGTGAACTGCAGCGCGTCGACCAGGCGGATCATTTCGTCGACATTGCGGCCGAGCGGAAGGTCGTTCACGATCTGGTGGCGAACCACGCCGCTCCTGTCGATCAGGAAGGAGCCGCGGAAGGCGACGCCTGCACCGGCCTCGACATCGTAGGCCTTGCAGATTTCATGCTTGATATCGGCCACCAGGGGGTAGCCGACCTTGCCGATTCCGCCCTTGTCGACCGGGGTGTTCTTCCATGCGAGGTGGGTGAACTGGGAGTCGATCGAAACGCCGATCACCGCGACATTGCGGCTTTCGAATTCCTTCAGGCGGTGGTCGAAGGCGATGAGTTCGGAAGGGCACACGAAGGTGAAATCGAGCGGATAAAAGAAGATTACCGCGTATTTGCCGTTGATGTGTCCGGAAAGATTGAAGTTTTCGACGATCTGGTTGTCGCCCATCACTGCGGCTGCGGTGAAGTCGGGGGCCTGTTCTCCTACGAGAACTGCCATTTTTTGCTCCTTGTTGGTTGATTTGAAGGTTATTTTCCCGTTCCGTAAAGGTAGTGCGAGAACTGCGCATAGCTGGTGCTGACGCGGCGGAAAAGCCTGTCGAGACTGATGATGGCGTGCTCGACGATGTTGAGCGCGATATAGGGGTGCTCGACCTTGAGGCGTTTGTATTTGATCCGGGAGAGCTTGAGGGCCTGCGTTCCTTCCGCTTTCGCAACCAGCCTCACAGAACGGGGCTGCTTGTCGAAGAAGGACATTTCCCCCAGCATCTCTCCGGAACCCGCCCGGACGATCTCGTTTTCATGACCGTGATCGTCGAAGGTGAGGGCGATTTCCCCCTGGATCACGAAATAAAGCGCATCTCCGATGTCGCCGATGGCCGAGAGAATCGCGCCCTTGTCGAATTCGTGAAAGGTCAGGTAATCGAGCAGGGTCTGCACTTCGCCCACGGTGAGCGATTCGCAAAGGTACTGGTGGCTCAGCAACTGCGAAAGTTTGATCTGGTCTGTTTCTCCCCTGGTCATTCCGATTCTCCGTTGTTGGTAAGCATCATTATGACGCGAAGCGGGGAAAAGCGCATCATTGCTGTCGGGTATTTTTCCCTTCGTCGTAATCCCAAAGCATGTGTGCATCGACCATCAGGCGGTATCGGGTTTCCAGGGCGTCGACCTGAGCCAGTCTGGAAGCGAGTTGCGATTCGATCGAAAGGCGCCTTGCGGTCAACAGATCGCTCAGGCTCGCTTCGCCCAGCGCGTAGGCGACCGAAACGAGATGGGCGTTCCTGATCATTCCATCCGCTGCTTCGCGCGATTTTTCCCAACCATTATAGCTCGCCTTTGCCATGATGTAATTGGACGAAATGTTCGCCTCGGTTTTTCTGCGCACGTCGACTTCCCTTTGCAGCGCCATTTCGGCCGCAGCCGCAGCGCTCTTCGCTCCGGCCTTGCGGAAATCCCCGGGAAGCGGGAAGCTGATCAATCCGCCCACGACTTTCTGGCTTCCGCCGTACTCGGAAGAATAATTCACTCCGATGGTGGGGTCCGGAATCTGGTCTTCCCTGCTCCTTCTGGAAAGAAGCAGCGCGCGTTCTGCCTGACTTTTCGCGAGCCGGATGGCGTGGTTGCTTGCGAGGATTTTCCCTTTCCAGTAATCCAGCGATTCGGAAACCGGCGTCGGATTGGAAGGATCCGGTTTTTCGGGGAGTGCGATTTCCGGGTAATTCACGGTGAGATTTCTGGCTGCGACCGATTCGCGCATTTCCGCCTGAAGTTCGGCGAATTTCGCCTGGTCTGCAGCCGCTCTTGCGAGGTTGAGTTCCAGTCTCGGCGCATCCCCGGCCCGCACCCTTTTTTCGACTACCGCCACTTCCTCGGAAAGGAGTTTCACCTGGTTTTTCCATTCCGTTTCCTGGAGCTTCTCGCGCATCCAGGTGAACCACAGATGGAGCAGGGACTTGGCCGATTCGTGGAGGGAATCGCCTCGCGCGATCTCCGCGGTGGAGATGCCCTTTTCGCCGATTTCCCGGTCGAGCGCAGCCTTTCCAGGAAGGCGGATCGGGCGCGCCAACTGGATGCTCCATTCGCTCAGGGTCTGGCGCAGCGCCTCATCCTTCCTCCTGTCTCCGGTCATCTGCACGTTGTATTCGTATGGGCCGGATCTCAATTTCGTATCGTTGGCGCTCTCCATGTCGACCCCGGCTTCCGATTCCTTCACCAGGGGCGCATTCGTGATCGCTTTCATCGCCTCGATTTCCGGGGGAAGGTCCGCAGCGAAAGCGGGGAATGCGGCGAGACAGAGCAGGGATAAAACCGATTTCTTCATGGCAATCTTCCGAACTTGCTGACGGGGCTCACCCAGTAAGTGAGCCTGATCCTTGGGAATGCGGACTGGAGGTCGGAGAGCAGGGAATCGGCTTCCGTTTCTCCGAGCACGATGTCCATGCGCGTCATTTGCGCGCGCCCCCTCACTTTTTCCCTCATGGTGGAGAGTTCCGCGTCGTGGCTGTGCCCGTCGATCCTGGAGGTATGAAAGCCCTTTTTTGCGATTTCATGGGTGAGCATGAAGTCGGCGATTTCCTCCTCGATCGCGTTCTGGAAAACGAGGGTCAGACAGCAAAGATTCATTTCGGACTCCCGATGCCGAAGCGGCGGTAGAGGATCGGCAGGATGACGAGGGTGAGCAGGGTGGAGGTGATGAGTCCTCCGATCACCACCACTGCGAGCGGCTTCTGGATCTCGGAACCCGGTCCGCTCGCGAACAATTGTGGAACCAGACCGAAAGCGGTGATGCTCGCGGTCATCAGCACCGGTCTCAGCCTCCTTTTCGCGCCTTCAACGACTGCCTTGCCGATTTCGGTCCCCTGGGAGACGAGCTGGTTGAAATAGCTCACCAGCATCACGCCGTTCAGCACCGCGATGCCGAGGAGGGCGATGAATCCCACCGATGCGGGAACGGAAAGATACTGTCCCGATACGAGCAGCGCGAAAACGCCCCCGATCAGCGCAAAAGGAATGTTGGCGAACACCAGAACAGACTGCCTGACCGAACCGAAGGTGGCGAACAGCAGCAGGAAAATCAGCAATAGCGCAATCGGGATCACGAGTTCGAGCCTCGCGGCTGCGCGCTGCTGGTTCTCGAACTGCCCGCCCCATTTGGTCGAGTATCCGGAAGGGAATTTGATTTGCGAGGCCACTTTCGCTTTCGCTTCCTCGACGAATCCGACCAGATCGCGTCCGGTCACGTTCGCCTGCACCACGATCATCCTGGCCGCATTCTCGTGCGAGATGCTGACCGGCCTGAAGTTCTCACCAGTTTCGCGACGGAAGAAATCGGCACGCTCTGGCCGTTCGGCAGCGCGATCCTGAGATTGGCAAAAAGAGCGGGCGAATTGCGGATGTCTTCGCCGCCGCGCAGCACCAGCGGCGTTCTTCTTCCGCTTTCCAGCACGATGCCGACCTGGCTTCCCTCGATTTCGCTTCGCAATGCGTTTTCGATGTAGTTGACGTCGAGGCCGACCCTTCCTGCGGCGAGCCGGACGATGACGACCTGATAATACTGGACGCCGGTGTTCTTGGGCGTGAACACGTCTTCCGAGCCGGGGATCTTCTTCAGCGTCGAAACCATTGCTCCAGCGAGCCGGTCCAGTTCGTTCATGTCCGGGCCGAAGATCTTGATCGCGATGTCGCCACGGGATCCGGTCAGCATTTCGTCGACCCGCATTTCGATCGGCTGCGTGAAGCTGAATGTGACGCCGGGGAAGTCTTCCATCACTTTCCTGATCTCGCCGATCAGCCATTCCTTGTCCGGATTGCGCCATTCGGATTTGGGCGCGAGCACCATGAAGGTGTCGGTCTGGTTGAGCCCCATCGGGTCGAGTCCGAGTTCGTCCGAACCGGTGCGGGCGATGATGTGCTTCACTTCCGGGACCGATGCGAGGATTTTCTTCTGGATCCTTTCATCCAGGTCCGCGCTCGCTTCGAGGCTGATCGAGGGGAGCTTTTCGACCTGCATGATGATGTCTCCCTCGTCCATGACGGGCATGAAGGTCTTTCCGACCAGGGTGTAAGCGCCGATGGTGAGGACGAGAAGGATGACCGCCGAGAGGATCACGGCCTTCGCATGATTCAGCGCCCAGTCGAGGACCGGTTCATACAGGCGCATCGCCTGCCTCACCAGCCAGGGTTCCTCGTGGGAAGCCTTCCTGATCAGCATCGAGGAAACCACCGGTATGATGGTCATGGCGAGGATCAGGGAACCGGAGAGCGCGAACACGATGGAGAGCGCGACCGGGATGAAGAGCTTGCCTTCCAGCCCCTGCAGGGTGAGAAGCGGCAGGAACACGATGATGATGATCGCAACGCCCGATGCGACCGGGAGCGTGACTTCCTTCACCGCCCGGTAGATGAGGTGCAGGCCGGGACGCTTTCCCCCCTGGTGGGCGAGGTGGGTGACGATGTTTTCCACCACCACCACCGCGCCGTCGATCAGGATGCCGATCGCGATCGAAAGGCCGCCCAGGCTCATCAGATTGGCGGACATGCCTGCCGACTTCATCATCATGAAGGTGATGAGGGCGGCAAGAGGAAGGGCGAAAGCCACCGAGAGCGCGGCGCGGATGTTGCCCAGAAAAAGCAGCAATAGGACGATGACCAGAACGATCGCCTCGATCAGCGACTTGGAGACGGTGTGGATCGCCCGTTCGACCAGATTTCCGCGGTTGTAGAATACGGTCGCCTTCACTCCCTTGGGAAAGGTCGGGGAGAGCTGGTCGAGCTGCGCCTGCACTTCTTCCACCACTTTCTGCGCATTTGCGCCCATGAGGCCGAGCACCAGACCTTCTACCGCTTCTCCCTTGCCGTCCTTGGTGACGGTGCCGTAGCGGGTGAGGCTGCCGATGCTGACTTCCGCGATGTCTCCCACCCGGATCGGAATTCCTTCTGCATTGGTCGATACCACGATGTTGCGCACATCGGAAAGGCTCCGGATGCTTCCTTCTGCGCGAACCAGCAGGGTTTCCTCTCCTTCGGTGAGCCTGCCCGCGCCGTCGTTGCGGTTGTTGTTCTGGAGCGCTGCGAGCAGCATTTCATGGGAGATGCCTCGGGCATGCATTTCGGAGGAGATCGGGGAGACCTGGAAGGTTCTCACCAGGCCGCCCAGGGAATTCACGTCGGCCACTCCGGGAAGGGTCCTGAGCGCGGGGCGGATGGTCCAGTCGAGCAGGGTCCTTTTTTCCATCAGGGAAAGATTGCCGCCCTCGATGGTGAACATGAACATCGCGCCAAGAGGCGTGGTGATCGGGGCGAGTCCGCCGGTGACCCCTGGAGGAAGATTGACCGAGGATAGGCGCTCTGCGACCTGGTTCCTCGCCCAGTAGATGTCGGTTCCTTCGTTGAAGTCGAGCGTGATGTCGGCAAGCGCATACTTGGAGCGGGAGCGGGCAATGCTCATGTGCGGTATGCCGAGCATTTCGATTTCGATGGGGGCGGTGATGCGCGCCTCGACTTCCTCCGGGGTCATTCCGGGCGCCTTCATGATGACCTTCACCTGGGTGGAAGAGACGTCGGGGAATGCGTCGATGGGGAGTTCCCTGAACGCATAGATCCCGGCTCCGATGACGAGCGCGGTCATGACGAGGACGAGCAGGCGCTGCGTGAGCGAAAATTCGACGATCCTGTCCAGCATCATTCTGTTCCCGAAATGGCTGCCTTCAACGCGGCGACCCCGTGGACCGCCACCACTTCATCCTTCGACAGTCCTCCGACCATGCTGGAGCTTTCTCCTTCGTTCACGAGATCCACATGCTTCACCATGAATCCCTTCGCTGTCTTCACGAAAACGGATGGCTTGCCATCGATGCGGGTGAGCGCTGCATTCGGTATCTGCTGCATGTCTCCGGATGCGCCGGAAATCGTCGCTTCCACCTTGAGGCCCGGTTTCAGTCCCTCGATATGTCTGGTCATGAGGGCGCGGACCATCACGGTCTGGCTGGTCGGTTTCACGCTCTTGCCGATCGATGAAACTTCGCCGAAAGCGTCGTATTCAGGCACGCTCACCGCGCTTTTCTCCTTCATTCCGTGAAGGGCTGCTGCAGGCACTTCGATGTCGAGCCAGAGCGGGGAGAGCTTCGCCACCCTGTAAATGGGGGCGGCAGCGTCTATTCTCTGGCCTGCGATCCCGGTCTGCTCCAGGACCACCCCTTCGATCGGCGACCTGATTTCCAGGGTGCTGCCGATTCTTCCGTCCACAGGAAGCCTGTCGATGGATTTCCCGGAAAGTCCGGCGAGCTTCAGCATTTCCTTCTGCACAGAAAGCGATGCGCCGGCTTCGATATACCGGCTTTGCGATGCGGAATGGCGGCTCTGGGAAATGATCCCTTCCTCGAAAAGTTTCTGGTCGCGCAGCATCACTTCTCGCGCGAGCTGATACTGCGTATAGGCTTGCAGATAAGCCCTTTCCGCTTCGGCGAGCGGAGGACTCTGCATCTGCGCGATGACTTCGTCCTTCTTCACATGCTGGTTGACGCTCGCCTGCATCTTCTCGATGAAGCCCGCGAGCGGGGCGCTCACCACGAAAAGCTGGTTGTTGGGAAGGATGACCCGCGCGGGAAGACCGAGCGTTTTGGTGGCTTTCACCTGGGCGACCCTGGCCGTCTCCACGCCGAGAGACTGGGCCTGTTTGGCCGTCATCGGCACTTCCTCGTTGGCCGCGAAGGCGAAAGAGAAGGGAACGGAGGCCAGGGCCAGAAAAAAAACGGATTTTGTTACTTTCATGTCGACTTTCCGGATGCCAGTTGCATCCTTCTTTCAGATATAATGCACCGCCATGGTGCGTAACACTCGAAATACATGCACTGGCGATGGTAGCTTTCGAGAATTAAGGCCAAGTTAAACCCAGTCCTATCCGAGCAAAAAGGCAAAAAATGGATGCTTTGAAAACCAGCGGGGATGTATTGTTCATACTGCTCGGCGCCATCATGGTGCTGGCAATGCATGCGGGGTTCGCTTTCCTCGAACTCGGTACGGTGAGGAAGAAGAACCAGATCAATGCGCTGGTGAAGATCATGGCGGATTTCGCTGTATCCACGATTGCATATTTCTTTATAGGTTACGGGATCGCCTATGGTATCCATTTCATGACGGGCGCGGACCAGCTCGTTGCGAAAAGCGGCTACGAGCTCGT
>JABEVD010000069.1 GCA_013044025.1 Burkholderiales bacterium | reverse complement strand
TTTTTCAAGGCGGCGCTCAATATGCCGATGCCGAGCGGTTTCCCGAGGATCAGCACATCCCCTTCCCTCCCCGCATCGTTTCTCTTCACGTTGCCGGGGTGCACCATGCCGATCACGGCAAGTCCGTAGATCGGCTCCGGAGAATCGATGGAATGCCCTCCTGCGACCGGAATTCCAGCCGCTTCGCAAACCGATTCCCCGCCTGCCAGGATTTCGCGGATGATTTCGGGGGGAAGCTTGTCGATCGGCATGCCGACGATGGCAAGCGCCAGGATCGGTGTCCCGCCCATCGAATAGACGTCGGAAATGGCATTGGTCGCGGCGATCCTGCCGAAATCCCGCGCATCGTCGACGATGGGCATGAAAAAATCGGTGGTGGCGACGATCGCCTGATGATCGTTGATGCGGTAGACTGCAGCATCGTCGCTGCTGTCGTTGCCGACGAGGAGATCGGGGAAAACCTTGGAGGATTTGGACAACAGTTCACGAAGCAGGGAAGGAGCGATTTTGCATCCGCACCCGCCTCCATGAGAAAATCTGGTCAGTTTCACTTGCATTTGGAAGCATTCCTTGAAGAGCAGCCCAACCCTAGCACAATTGGCGGAATTTGACGAGATCATCGACGTCCGGACTCCTTCGGAATTCCGCATCGACCATGTTCCCGGTGCGAAAAATGTTCCGGTTCTCGACGACATGGAGCGAGCAAGCGTCGGCACGCTCTACGCGAAGGATTCCTTCGCCGCCAAGAAGCTCGGCGCCGCCCTCATTTCCAGGAACATTGCGAAGCATCTCGAAACCGCCTTTGCAGAAAAGCCCAAATCCTGGCGCCCGCTGGTTTATTGCTGGAGAGGCGGGAAAAGGAGCGGTGCGATGAGCCACATCCTTGCCGAGATCGGCTGGCGATCCGCGAAACTGGAAGGAGGCTACAAGGCTTATCGAAGGCAAGTCATCGAAATGCTGGAAATCCTTCCTGCGCAATTTTCGTTCCGGGTGATCTGCGGGGAAACCGGTTGCGGGAAGAGCCGGCTGCTCGATTCGCTCGCAAGGGGCGGCGCCCAGGTGCTCGATCTGGAAGGGCTTGCAAAACACAGGGGATCGGTGCTCGGCAGCATACCCGGAGAGGATCAGCCTTCCCAGAAATATTTCGAAAGCCTGCTCTGGCAAGCCCTGTCCGGATTCGATGCAGGGGAGCCGGTCTACGTGGAGTCCGAAAGCAGGAAGATCGGAGAAATCCGCGTGCCCCAGGCGCTCATCGAAGCCATGTGGAAAGGAAAATGCGTGCGGATCGGCGCGAGCCTCGAAGTGCGCACCGAAATCCTGCTGCAGGATTACGGCCATTTTCTCACCGACACGGAAACCCTGGATTCCAGGCTGCAAAGGCTGCAGGAACTCTACGGCCGGGAAACCATCGATTCGTGGAAAAAACTGGCGCACGAAGGGAAATGGGCTGAATTCGTCAGAACCCTGCTCGATAAACACTACGACCTATCCTACCGGAAATCCATGCTCGCCCATTACCCGGATTACCCGGAAATCCGCCCCCGCGAAGCAACCTGTGCGCACCCCGCCTGCTTCGACAAACTGGCTGCCGAGATTCTCGATGCGGCTGATTAATCCGGCCCCGGGTGGTATAATCGCTGCCGAAAATTAAGCGCGAGACAATCCATCCTGTCCATGCAAAACGCAATCAAGCCCAATCACGTCCTCTGGATTTTCGCCCTCATCGCGCTCGTCTGGTTCGGCACGCTCGAATATCGCAAGCTGGTGCGGCCGGACGAAGGAAGGTATGCGGAAATCCCGAGGGAGATGCTCGCCACTGGCAACTGGGTGACGCCGCGCCTCGACGGAATCAAGTATTTCGAAAAACCCGCGCTGCAGTACTGGATGACCGCAGCCGCCTACAAATTTTTCGGCGAACACCAGTGGACGGCGAGGCTGTGGAGCGGGCTCACCGGATTTCTCGGCCTCCTGCTCGTCTACTATACGGGAAGACGGATCTACGACGAAAGGACGGGGCTTTATTCCGCCCTGGTTCTTGCAGGGAGTCTGCTCTATTCGGTGATCGGGCATCTCAACACCCTCGACATGGGGGTGACCTTCTTCATGTGCCTCAGCCTTTGCGGCCTGCTGATCGCGCAGGACGACAGGACCGACGAGAAGGGAAGAAGATTCTGGATGCATGTCGCCTGGGCCGCCATGGGCTTTTCCATCCTCAGCAAGGGGCTGATCGGCGTGGTGCTTCCGGGAACGGTGTTCTTCCTCTACAGCCTTCTCCAGCGCGATCTTGCCATCTGGAAGAAAATGCATTTTTTCACCGGAACCCTCCTGATGCTCGCGGTGAGCGTTCCCTGGTTCGTGCTGGTTTGCCGCGAAAACCCGGAGTTCTTCCATTTCTTCTTCATCCACGAGCACTTCGAGCGATTCCTCACCAAGGAGCATGGCCGCTATCATCCCTGGAGCTATTTCATCCCGATCCTGCTTGCCGGCATGCTTCCCTGGACCATCACCCTGTTCGGCGCGCTCGCCCGTTCCTGGAAAAACGAAGGAAAGAATTTCCGCAGCAGCCTTTTCCTCCTCGTCTGGTGCGCATTCATCTATTTCTTTTTTTCGATCTCGGACTCCAAGCTCCCTTCCTATATCCTGCCGATCTTTCCCGCGCTCGCCCTCCTCATCGGCAAATGGCTGACCGGAAACAGGCCGATTTCCTGGCATTTGCTCCCGACCCTGCTCATGGGCGCAGCGGGCATTTTCCTCGCTCCCCAGGTGGTGCGGTTTTCCGACCCGATCGTGCCCCGCGAACTCTACGAGCATTTCATTCCCTGGCTGGAAGGCGCTGCGATACTCGCCCTGACTGGATCGGTTCTCGCGATTTTCCTCGACAGAAAAGGCCTGCGCACCGCTGCAGTGTTCTCGATCTCCTTTTCCATGCTGCTTTCAGGCCAGTGCATCATGCTCGGCCACGACAGCCTGGCGCCCGCCAATTCAGCCTATGACATCGCGAAAAAGATACGGCCCTATCTGAAGGACGACATTCCTTTCTACAGCGTCGAGATGTACGAGCAGACCCTGCCCTTCTACATCAAGCGTACCGTCACTCTGGTCGATTATCAGGACGAACTCGCATTCGGCATTTCCATGGAACCACGAAAATGGATTCCGAACCTGGAAGGCTTCGAGAAAGTCTGGAAGGAAAACAAGGAGGCGCTCGCCATCATGAATCCGGATACCTACGAGAATCTGAAAAAAATCATTCCGATGCTGGTGATCGCCGAGGACACGAGGCGAATCGTGGTGAAAAAGCCATGAATCTCGTCAGCTTCCTCCTCATCCTCACCGGCGTGCTGCTCAACGCTGCAGCCCAGCTTCTGCTGAAAGCGGGAACCAATGCGGTGGGCGAATTCACCTTCAGCATGGAAAACCTGATCCCGATCGGCTGGAAGATCGCCACCCAGCCCCCCATCCTCGGCGGTCTTTCCTGTTATGTGGTATCAGTGGTGGTGTGGATCATGGCGCTCTCCAGGGTCGACGTGAGCGTCGCCTACCCCATGCTCTCGATCGGCTATGTGGTGAATGCATTCGCCGCCTGGTACCTGTTCGGGGAAAGCCTTTCGGTCGCCAAGCTCGCCGGAATCGGCGTCATCATCGCCGGCGTCTTCATCGTATCAAAAAACTAGGATTTCAGGATGGATTATCTGCCCTTTACCAGACCGAGCATCGACGAGGAAACCATCCTCGGGGTGGCCGACGTGCTGCGATCCGGGTGGCTCGCCACCGGGCCCAATGTCGCGAAGTTCGAATCCGGTCTCTCCGAATATCTGGGCGGACGTCAGGTGAAGAGCTTCACTTCCGCGACCGGCGCGCTCGAAGTCGCTTTGCAGCTTTGCGACATCGGCGAAGGCGACGAAGTCATCACCCCGGCGATGAGCTTCACCGCAACCCCCAACGTGATCATGAGGGTGGGCGCGAAACCGGTTTTCGTCGACGTGGATTTTACGCGCAACCTCGATCTCGACCTGGTGGAAGATGCGATCACGAAAAATACCCGTGCGATCATGCCGGTTCACTTCGCGGGACTCGCCTGCGATTGCGACAGGCTTTACGAAATCGCGAAAAGGCACGGGCTCCGGGTGATCGAGGATGCGGCGCATGCCATCGGAACCGAATTCAATGGCAAAAAGATCGGCAGTTTCGGCGATCTGGTTTCCTTCAGCTTCCATCCCAACAAGAACATGACGACCATAGAAGGCGGCGCATTGAGCTTCGCCGATCCCGCCGAATCCGCAAAGCTCGACAGATTGCGCTTTCACGGCATCTCGAAGGATGCCGAAGGCAACATGGACGTCGATCTTCCCGGCGGGAAATACAATCTCTCGGACGTTGCCGCAAGAGTCGGGATCGGCCAGCTCGAAAAGCTCGATTCCTTCAACGAAAAGCGCAGGAAGCTGGTCGATCATTACTTCGAATGCTGGAAAGTGGATGAGTGCGAACTTCCCGCCTGGGGCGAAGGCCATGCCTGGCACATGTTCGCCCCGCTCATCCCCTTCGACAAATTCGGCATTTCGCGAGGCGAATTCGTCCGGAAGATGCACGAGAAGAAGATCGGCGTCGGCATCCATTATCCCGCACTGCATCTTTTCAGCCTTTACCGGGGGCTCGGTTACCGGGAAGAAAACTTTCCCAATGCGGAGAGGATCGGGCGCGAAACCGTGACCCTGCCGCTATTCCCGATGATGGAAACCGGCGACGTCGAGCGGGTGTGTGATGCGGTTGCGGAGGTGCTGTCGTGATCGAAGTATCCGTCGTCATTCCGGTCTACAACGAGGAACAGGGGCTGAAGGCGCTTTTCGAGCGCCTCTATCCCGCACTCGACAAGCTTTCCAGGAAATACGAGATCATCTTCATCAACGACGGCAGCCGCGACCGCTCGGCGATGATGCTGCAGGAACAGTACCAGGCAAGGCCGGACGTGACCCGGGCCATCCTGCTCAAGGGAAATTTCGGCCAGCACATGGCGATCATGGCCGGATTCGAGCATTCGCGAGGCAAATACATCGTCACGCTGGATGCCGACCTGCAGAATCCTCCCGAAGAAATCGGCAAGCTGCTGGATAAAATGGACGAAGGCTACGATTACGTCGGATCGATCCGCAAGGACCGGCAGGACAGCCTGTGGCGCAGCGTGGCGTCGAAAATGATGAACCGCATCCGCGAAAAAATCACCCGGATCAAGATGACCGATCAGGGCTGCATGCTGCGCGCCTACAGCCGCGACATCGTCAACGCCATCAATTCGGCTCAGGAAACCAACACCTTCATTCCCGCGCTCGCCTATACTTTCGCATCCAACCCGACCGAGATCGAGGTGGAACACGAGGAGCGCGCTGCGGGGGAATCGAAATATTCCCTCTACAGCCTGATCCGGCTCAATTTCGACCTGATGACCGGATTTTCGGTAGTGCCGCTGCAGGTTTTCTCTCTCTCCGGCATCCTGATCTCCTTCCTCTCCGCGCTCTTCGTGCTCATCATCGCCATCCGGCGTCTCATCGTGGGTCCGGAAGTGCAGGGCGTGTTCACCCTGTTCGGCATCGTATTCTTCTTCATCGGCATCATCCTGTTCGGCATCGGCATGCTGGGTGAATACATCGGGCGGATCTACCAGGAAGTCCGGCACAGACCGAGATATCTTGTCGATACCATCCTCGAGGAGCAATCATGAAGGCGGTCGTTTTCGGCTATCACAATGTCGGGGCGAGGTGCCTGCGGGTTCTTATCGATCAGGGCGTGGAAGTCGCGCTTCTCGTCACTCACGAAGACAACCCCAACGAAAACATCTGGTTCGAAAGCGTGGCGGATCTTGCAACGCTTCACGATATCGAAGTCATCAAGCCGGAAGATCCCAATTCCCTCGAAGTGGTGGAAAAAATCGCAGCGCTGTCCCCGGATTTCATCTTCTCCTTCTATTACAGG
>JABEVD010000068.1 GCA_013044025.1 Burkholderiales bacterium | reverse complement strand
TCATCCCGGGAATGAGCGATGAGCCATGCGGAATCGACATCGAGGACATGCTTCAGGAGCGCATCCGCTTCGATCCTGTCGCCCAGGGCAAGTCGAGCTTCCTTCAGAAACTCGCCGACTTTCAAGCGTTTTCGCTCATCGCTGCGAGCAGGTCCGCCTGGTGCTGGGACATCAATGCGCCGGTGAGCTCGTAAAGGTCGCCGTCCATGATTTCCTCGATCTTGTAGAGGGTGAGGTTGATCCTGTGGTCGGTGACCCTTCCCTGCGGGAAATTGTAGGTCCGGATGCGCTCGGAACGGTCTCCGCTCCCCACCAGGGATTTGCGCTCGGCTGCCTGCTTCGACTGCTGCTCGCGAATCTGGGAATCCCGGATCCTTGCCACCAGCACCGACATCGCCTGCGCCTTGTTCTTGTGCTGGGATCGGTCGTCCTGGCATTCGACCACGGTTCCGGTTGGAATGTGCGTGATCCGCACCGCGGAATCGGTCTTGTTGATATGCTGCCCTCCCGCGCCGCTCGCGCGGAAGGTGTCGATCCTGAGATCCGCGGGGTTCAGCACCACGTCGTCCACTTCATCGACTTCGGGCATGATCGCGACGGTGCAAGCCGAAGTATGGATCCTTCCCTGGGTCTCGGTCTGCGGGACGCGCTGCACCCGGTGCGCGCCGGACTCGAACTTGAGTTTCGAATAAACGCCCGCCCCGCTGACCTTGGCGATGATTTCCTTGTATCCGCCCACTTCGCTCTGGCTTTGCGAGACGACTTCGACGGGCCAGCGATTCCTTTCAGCGAACCTCGCATACATGCGGAAAAGATCCCCTGCGAAAAGCGCGGATTCATCCCCTCCCGTGCCCGCCCTGATTTCGAGGAACACGTTGCGCTCGTCGTTGGCGTCCTTCGGCAGCAGCATTTTCTGCAATTCCAGGGAAAGATCTTCCAGCCTCGCCCTGGCCCCCTTCAGCTCCTCTTCCCCGAATTCGCGCATTTCCGGGTCGGAAAGCATTTCCCTGGCCGCCTCGATGTCGCCCTGGCATTTCGAATATTCATTGTACCTGGCGACGATGGGGGAGATTTCCGCATGCTCGCGGGTGAGCTTGCGATAAGCTTCCATATTGCTCGTGGCCGATTCGCTGGACAACAGACGATCGAGTTCCTCGAGCCGCTCGCCGAGGCGAACGAGCTTTGCTGCGATATTTTCGTTCATTCAGCGGTATGGAGGTGATAGAGGCGGTTGACGAGATCGACCAGCTCGTCGCGCTCGGAATTGCTCGCATGATTGAGCGCATGGCTCGGTACATGCAGAAACTTGTTGGTGAGCCCGACGCTCAGCGATTCGAGCACCTTGTAGGGATCGGTCCCTTTGGAAAGCAGGCGCATGGCGCGTTCCAGTTCGTGCCTCCTGTGGCGCTCTCCCTGGTCCCGAAGCGCTCTTATGGTCGGGACGATTTCGCGGGACTCCAGCCAGTCCATGAAATGGGTGACGTTGGAATCGATGATCACTTCCGCCTGAGCGACCGCGCTCTGCCGCGAATCCAGCCCTTCCTTCACCACGGAAGCCAGATCGTCCACGGTGTACAGGAAAACGTCGTCGAGTTCGGAAACTTCCGGCTCGATGTCGCGCGGCACCGCGAGGTCGACCATGAAGATCGGCCTGTGCTTGCGCAGCTTGATGGCGCGCTCGACCATTCCCTTGCCGAGGATGGGAAGCTGGCTCGCCGTGCAGGTGATGATGATGTCGTTGTTGGCGAGATGATCGGGCAGTTCGTGCAGGGTGATGGCATCCCCATTGAAACGCGAGGCGAGATGCTGCGCCCGTTCCAGAGTGCGGTTCGCCACCGTGATCTTCTTCGGGCCATGCGCCGAAAAGTGCATCGCATTGAGTTCGATCATCTCTCCCGCGCCGACGAACAGCACGTTCTGCTCCGAGATCGAAGGGAAGATCCGCTCGGCGAGCCGCACTGCAGCCGCCGCCATCGAAACCGAACTCGAACCGATCGAAGTCTGCGTCCTCACTTCCTTCGCGACCGAGAAGGTTCTCTGAAAAAGCTTGTGGAGCAGGAATCCCAGGGTTCCCGCTTCCTCGGCGGAATTCACCGCCTGCTTGAACTGTCCCAGGATCTGCGGCTCGCCGAGCACCATGGAATCCAGCCCGCTCGCCACGCGGAAAGCATGCTTGACCGCCTCCCCTCTCGGGAATTTGTACACGTAGGGAAGGATGAACTGGGTCTTGAGGCTGTGGTAGTCCGCAAGCCATTCGATGGCGGTATCCGGATCCGGCGTGTTGCAATACACCTCGGTCCGGTTGCAGGTGGAAACGATCGCTGCTTCCTTGGCGCGACTGCGCCCGACCAGATCGCGTAGCGCGTCCCCCATGGATTCGGGACTGAACGAGACTTTCTCGCGCACGTCCACGGGCGCGGTCTGATGATTGATGCCAAAAGCGTGTAACTGCATTTAGGTCAAAAGCCCCAGATCAGAACCAGGTCAAAAGGGTTCAATTATAACACCGACTATCGGTCACAACCTCTATTCTGCTGCACTTCCCGCATAGTTTCAAGACGGTATGCAGATTTCGCACAACTTTTGACCTGCATTCAGTCTTTCGAGTTCAAAAAGAAGCAATCTTCGAAACGGCGGCTTTCAGCTTTTCGCGCCAGGAAGGATCCCTGTATTGCAATCCTTCCCGTTCGACCGCTCCCCAGACCGGATTGGGGAAATGCCTGTCCTCGCTGAACCTGGGGATGACATGCCAGTGCAGGTGCGGGGTCATGTTTCCGAAGCTGGCGAGATTGATCTTGAAGGGATTCATGACCTCCCTCACCGCCTTTTCCACCGAAAAAACCACCTTCATCAGGGAGCAAGCCTCTTCAGGCGAAAGATCGGTCATTTCGCGGACATGATGGTTCAGAATCACTCTGCAAAATCCTGGATAATGCGGATCTTCGACCAGCACGATCCGGCAAAGCTGATTTTTCCAGAGGACTTCCCCGCCATCTCCTTCGCAAAGCTCGCAAGGTTCAGAGCAGCACGCGCTCGATTCCGCCATCGTTGGCCTTTCTCACATATTCTTCCATCCAGTTTTCCCCGAGGATGCGTTTTGCCATTTCCACCACGATGTAATCTGCGGAAGTCCCGGTTGCCTCGTCGTATCGGGAGAGCCCCTGCAGGCAGGCTGGGCAGGAAGTCAGGATTTTCACCTTCCCGCCGATTTCCCCGGCCACCTTCCTGATTTCCTCTTCCTTCCTGAAGCGGACCTGGGTGGAAATGTCCGGGCGGGTCGCAGCGAGCGTGCCCGCCTCCCCGCAGCAGCGCTCGGAAAGCCTCACTTCCTTGCCCATCAGATCGTTCGCGACCTTGAGCGGATTGTAGGTCTTCATGGGGGTATGGCAGGGATCGTGATACATGTAACGCTCGCCCTGCAATCCGTCGAGCTTCATCCCCTTTTCCAGAAGGTATTCGTGGATGTCGAGCAACCTGCAATCCGGGAAGATTTTCTCGAACTCGTATTTCAGAAGCTGGTCCATGCAGGTGCCGCAGGAAACGATCACGGTCTTGATGTCCAGATAATTCAGGGTATTGGCGACTCTGTGGAAAAGCACGCGGTTCCTGGTGATGATTTCCTGCCCCTTTTCCCCTTCTCCCGCGGAAGTCTGCGGATAACCGCAGCACAGGTAGCCGGGAGGAAGGACGGTCTGCGCGCCAAGCTCGAACAGCATCGCCTGCGTGGCAAGTCCGACCTGACTGAAAAGGCGTTCCGAACCGCATCCGGGGAAATAGAACACCGCATCCGAATCTTCGGTCACTTTCGCCCGGTCCCGGATCACGGGAACGACGGTGCTGTCCTCGATGTCGAGCAATGCCCGCGAAGTCTTTTTCGGCAACCCACCGGGCATCGGCCTGTTGACGAAATGGATCACCTGGGCTGCGATCGGCGGCTTGCCGACCGTTGCGGGAGGATGGGAAGTCTGTTCTTCGATGAGCCCCATTTTTTTCGCGACGGAATGGCCGAACCTCTGCAGATTGTAGGATACGTCCACCATCAGCTTCCTGGTCAGGGAAATCGCATCCGGATCGGTGGCGGAAAGGAAGAACATCGCGGCCGCAGTGGCCGGGCTCGATTTCTTCTTCCCCTGCTTCCTCAGGAAATTCCTCATCAGGATCGAGACATCGCCGAAATCGATCTTGACCGGACAGGGATTCGCGCACTTGTGGCAAACCGTGCAATGATCCGCCACATCGCAGAATTCGTCGAAATGACGGAAGGAGATGCCGCGCCGGGTCTGCTCTTCGTACAGGAAAGCCTCGATCAGCAGGCTGGTTCCGAGGATCTTGTTTCTCGGGCTGTAGAGCAGGTTGGCGCGAGGAACATGGGTGTTGCACACCGGCTTGCACTTTCCGCAGCGCATGCAGTCGCGGATCGAATCCGAAATCCGCCCGATTTCGCTCTGTTCCAGGATCAGGCTTTCCAGTTCCAGCAGGTTGAAGCTCGGCGTGTAGGCATTCCTGAGATCGGAACCCGGCAGCAGCTTGCCGCGGTTGAAATAACCTTCCGGATCGACTTTTTCCTTGTAGGAAATGAATTCGGCGAGCTCCCCTTCTTCCAGGAATTCGAGCTTGGTGATGCCGATCCCGTGCTCCCCGGAAATCACGCCCCCCAGAGATTTGGCGAGATCCATGATCCTCGCCACCGCGCCGTTCGCTTCCTGCAGCATGTGATAATCGTCGGAATTGACCGGAATATTGGTATGCACATTGCCGTCTCCTGCATGCATGTGCAGCGCGACGAAAACCCTCGATTTCAGGATCCTGGCATGAACCGAATCGAATTCCTCCAGGATCTTGTGGTAGACGCGCCCCGAGAAGATCTGGTGCAGCTTCGCCCTGATTTCGCTTCTCCAGGAAATCCGCACTTCGTGGGACTGCAGGGAACGGAAGGTTTCCTCCCGATCCAGGTCTTGCAGCAAGCCATTCCAGCGGACTTTCGCGGAACCCAGGAGTTCCCTTGCCTTCTCCAGCCGGTCTCCGATCAGTTCCTCTTCCGCGATGTTCTCGTCGTCCTGGTCCAGCACCAGATTGCCGCCAAGGCATTCGGCGAGCGCATCGAGCAGCCTCAGCTTGTTCCGGATCGAAAGCTCGATGTTGATCTTCTCTATTCCGTCCGAATATTCCCCGAGGCGAGGGAGCGGAATCACCACGTCCTCGTTGATCTTGAATGCATTGGTGTGCTTCGCGATCGCAGCAGTCCTCGCCCGATCCAGCCAGAATTTCTTCCTCGCCTCCGCGCTCACCGCGATCGTCCCTTCCCCGCCGCGCCGGTTGGCGATCCCGACCACCTGGGAGGCGGCCTTCGCCACTTCTTCCTCGTTCTCGCCCACGATGTCGGCGAGCAGCACCATTTTCGGCAGGATGGGACGCGATTTCGAGGAATAGCCGACCGCCTTCAGATATCTCGCGTCGAGATGCTCCAGCCCTGCGAGAATGGCTTCTGGATGGGCGTCGAGATAATCCTTGATCTCGACAATGGAAGGAACCGCCTCCCTGATTTCGGAATAGAATTCGAGACAGACCGTCCTGGTGTGGGTCGGCATCCTGTGCAGGATGAAGCGGGCCGAAGTGATGATCCCGTCGCAACCTTCCTTCTGAATTCCGGGAAGACCGGCAAGGAATTTGTCGGTGACGTCCTTGCCGAGCCCTTCCTTCCTGAATTTTCTTCCGGGGATTTCCAGGATCTCGGGTTCGCCGATCGGGGTCTTGCCGTCCCGCTCGAAGCGGGCGAGCCTGAATCTCGCAATTTCGATGTCGTGGATCTTGCCCAGATTGTGATCGAGCCGCTCGACCACCAGCCACTTGGCATCGGGCGTCACCATTTTCCACGAAGCGAGATTGTCGAGCGCGGTTCCCCAAAGCACCGCCTTTTTCCCTCCCGCATTCATCGCGACATTGCCGCCGATGCAGGATGCGTCGGCCGAAGTGGGGTCGACCGCGAACACATAGCCGCCCTCTTCCGCGCGCTCCATGACTCTGCGGGTCACCACGTCGGCGCCGCAATGCACGGTCGGGACCTCTTTTTCCAGCCCCGGCAGGACGATCGACTCGATTGCCGAGAGGCGTTCGAGCTTTTCCGTGTTGATCACGACCGAATGCTTCGTGAGCGGAACCGCACCGCCCGTATAGCCGGTGCCGCCTCCTCTCGGAATGATGGTGAGCCCGAGAGAAATGCAGGCCTTCACGAGATGCGCGATCTCTTCCTCGGTATCCGGGTTCAGCACGACGAAAGGATATTCGACGCGCCAGTCGGTCGCATCGGTCACGTGGGAAACCCGGGCCAATCCGTCGAAAGCGATGTTGTCGCGCCGGGTGTGACGGGAAAGCGCTCTCAGGATGTTGCGTCTGAGCTTCAGGGCGGACTCGAATTCTGCAGCGAAAGCATCGACCGCTGAAGAAGCGAGTTCCAGCAGATGCTTCACCTTCTCGTTTTCCTGCCGCCTCTCCTCGATCGCGGATAACCTGTGCCTCAGCGCACCGACCAGCGCATTCCTTCTTCCGCTGTCGGAAAGCAGGTCGTCCTGCAGGTAGGGATTCCTGGAAACCACCCAGATGTCTCCCAGCACTTCGTAGAGCATCCTTGCGGATCGTCCGGTCTTTCGCTCTCCCCTCAACTCGTTCAGGATTTCCCAGGCTTCTTCGCCCAGGATCCGGATCACGATCTCCCTGTCGGAAAAGGAGGTGTAGTTGTAGGGGATTTCGCGGAGTCTTGCATTCATGACATTCGAAATTACTTTGACAGGTTGATTTTAACCGATTCTCACGCGGCCAGTGCGATCGCGAAATAACGCGCGAACTTTCCAAAAGCCATGTATCCGGCCGAAGAAAATGGATTGAGCCTCAGCCATCCCGAGGCGACGCAAAGCGCATCTCCAACCAGAGGAGCCCAGGCGAAGAGCAGCGCGGGGGTTCCGTGCCTCTTCACCCAGGAAAGCGCCTTGAGATCCTTTTCCGGCATCGCCTTGCCGAGCCAGAACGAGGTCATCCCGCCCAGGGTGTTGCCGAAAGTCGCAATCAGCAGCGCCGGCCATTCCAGATCCGGATGCAATTTCAGCACCCCGAAAAGAACCGCCTCCGATCCGCCCGGCAACAAGGTCGCCGCGAGGAAGCTGCTCGCGAAGAGCGAAAGGAGGCTTGCCGTCTCGCTCAAGCGCCCTTTCTCGGCATGTAAAGATCGGTGATGCTGCCGAGGGAAATTTCGGCTGCGAACATCGAGGTTTCCGAAAGGGTGGGATGGGGGTGAATGGTGAGCGCGATGTCTTCCGCGTCCGCCCCCATCTCGAGCGCGAGCACCATTTCCGCGATCAACTCCCCTGCATTGGTGCCCACCATTCCAGCACCGATCAGCCTGCCGTCTTCCTTCGAGAAAAGCAGCTTGGTCATTCCTTCCTCGCGTCCGGTCGAAAGCGAGCGCCCGCTCGCCGCCCAGGGGAAGACCGCCTTTTCGTATCCGACGCCCGCATCCTTCGCCTCGCGCTCGGTGAGCCCCATCCAGGCGATTTCAGGATCGGTGTAGGCGACAGAAGGAATGGTGAGGGCGTCGTTGTGCGCCTTGTGCCCGCAGATCACTTCGGCCGCGATCTTGGCTTCATAGGTCGCCTTGTGGGCGAGCATCGGCTCTCCGACGATATCGCCGATCGCGTGGATGTGCGGAACATTGGTGCGACAGGTTCCGTCGACCGGAATGAAGCCGCGCTCGTTGACGAAAACCCCGGCATTTTCCGCGCCGATCAGCTTGCCGTTGGGGCGGCGTCCCACCGCCATCAGCACCCGGTCATAGATCCTGGGTTCAGGCGCATTCTTTCCTTCGAAAGTGACCCGGATTCCTTCGGGAAGGGATTCCATCTTCGAAACCCTGGTTTCCAGCAGGATCGCCTCGTATTTCTTCTCGACATGCCTGTGCAGCGGCTTCACGATGTCGCGGTCCGCGCCGGGAATGAGCGAATCCATCCATTCCACCACGGTGATTTTTGCGCCCAGCGCGCTGTAGACTGCGGCCATTTCAAGGCCGATGATCCCGCCGCCCACCACCAGCATGTGCTCGGGAACCGATTCGAGCGCGAGCGCGCCGGTGGAATCGATGATGCGCTTGTCCTCGTAGGGAAAACCCGGGATCTTCGCTACGCTGGAGCCTGCTGCGATGATCGCATGATCGAAGGAGATCGAAACTTTTCCTTCGGAAGTTTCCACTTCCATGGAATTGGGGCCTGCGAATTTCGCCTCCCCAGTCACCACTTCGACTTTCCTCTGCTTCGCAAGCCCTGAAAGACCCTTGGTGAGTTTTCCGACCACGGATTCCTTCCAGGCGCGAACGCCATCGATGTCGATTTCGGGTTTTGCGAATTTCACGCCGTGATGAGCGACTTCCTCAGCCTCCGTGATCACTTTCGCCACATGCAGCAATGCCTTGGAAGGGATGCAGCCCACGTTGAGGCAAACCCCTCCGAGGCTCGCATGACGCTCGACCAGAACCACTTTTTTCCCGAGGTCTGCAGCCCGGAAAGCCGCCGTGTATCCACCTGGCCCTGCCCCCAGGACCAGCACTTCGGCATGCTTGTCGCCCTTTTCGACAGGTTTTGTCTCGGCTTGCGGGGCTGGCGCCTGCGGCGCTGCGGCGGCAGCTTCCGCTTCCATGTACAGGATGAGGGAGCCCTCGGAGACGATGTCCCCCGGCTTCACGCAAATCTCGACGATTTTCCCGGACAGGGGAGAAGGAACGTCGATCGTCGCCTTGTCCGACTCCAGCGTGATGAGGCAATCCTCCTGCGCCACCACGCTGCCCACCTTGGCCGAGATGTCGATGATCGCGACATCCTTGAAATTGCCGATTCCCGGCACCCTGACTTCCACTTTCTGAACCATCTTTTTCTCCAAATCAGGACCTGACCTGCCCGTCGCCCAGGACGACGTATTTACGGCTGGTCAGCCCCTCGAGCCCGACCGGGCCCCTTGCATGTATCTTGTCTGTCGAAATGCCGATTTCCGCGCCGAGCCCGTATTCGAATCCGTCCGCGAAACGGGTCGACGCATTCACCATCACCGAGCTCGAATCGACTTCCCTCAAAAAACGCCTCGCCTTCGAGTAATCCTCGGTCACGATGGCATCCGTATGCTGCGAACCGTATTTGTGGATATGGTCCATCGCCTCGTCGATATCCTTCACGATGCGGATCGAGAGAATGGGCGCGAGGTATTCCGTTTCCCAGTCTTCCTCGGTCGCGGCATTCATCGGGAAGATGGCGCGCGCCGCATCGTCCCCCCGGAGTTCCACTCCTTTTTGCGTGTAAACCTCGCAAAGCGGAGGGAGGAAGCCGGATGCGACTTTTTCGGACACCAGCAGCGTCTCCATGGTGTTGCAGGTTCCGTAGCGCTGGGTCTTGGCATTGATCGAGATCCTCATCGCCTTTTCGAAGTCTGCCGAATCGTCTATGTAGACATGACACACCCCGTGCAGATGCTTGATCATCGGGATCGTTGCTTCGTTCATGATGCGTTCGATGAGCCCTTTTCCGCCCCTCGGCACGATCACGTCGACGTAATCGCGCATGGTGATGAGTTCCCCCACCGCTGCGCGATCGGAAGTCGCCACCACCTGCACCGCGCTCTCCGGAAGCCCCGCTTCGCGCAGCCCCATGTGCACCAGTTCTGCGATCGCGCGGTTGGAATGAAGCGCTTCGGAACCGCCTCTCAGGATGGCCGCATTCCCGGATTTGAGGCAAAGGGCCGCCGCATCCGCCGTCACGTTGGGACGGGATTCGTAAATGATGCCGATCACCCCGAGCGGAACCCTCATCCTGCCCACCTGGATTCCGGAAGGCCTGAATTTCAGGTCCTCGATTTCGCCGACCGGGTCAGGAAGGGCCGCGATCTGGATCAGCCCTTCGGCCATCGAGGAAATCCCCTTCTCGGTGAGGGTCAGCCTGTCGATCATCGCCGGTTCGAGATTGCGGCTCTTCGCCCCCTCGATGTCCAGCGCGTTCGCCTCCCGAAGCTTGTGCGAATTCTTCAGGATGGCCGCAGCGATCGCTTCCAGCGCCCTGTCCTTGGAAGCGGTGTCCGCCCTCGCCATCAGGCGGGAAGCGGCCCTCGCCTCCCTGCCGACCCCGTCCATGTAGCTCTTGATGTCCATGAAGAACCCCAAAATGTCGATTTTAACCGTTTCTGCCTGTTGCTGCGAAATCGAGGCCGAGTTCGCGAAGTTCGTCCCAGACATCGCCCGGGCAAAGCCCCTTGATCATCCTGTCGATTTTCGCCGCATTTTTCAGCATTTCGCCGAGCCTGTCGATCCCGATCCGCCCGGAAGCCCTGATCACCGCCTGCTGCCTGCTCCCCCAGATTTTCGCGTCCTTGAGCGCCTGGCCCTGGGAGACTCCGGATTTCAGCGCGGATCCCACCCGAAGAGTGGCCCTGATTTCCTCTGCGATCTGCCAGAGCACGAGGAGTTCGGCCGTCCCTTCCCCTTTCAATCCTTCCAGTATCCTGAGAAAGCGCAACGAATTGGCCTGCATCATCGCCTCTCCCAACTGGAATATATCATAGCGCGCAACGTCCAGAACCGCCCGCCTCACTTCCTCGTGATCCAGATCCCCTTCAGGAAAGAGCAGCCCGAGCTTCTGGATTTCCTGATGCGCAGCAAGAAGATTCCCCTCCACCCGGTCCGAGAGGAATTCCAGCGTTGCCTTGCCGGCCTTCTGCCCCTGGGCCGAGAGTCTTGCCGAAATCCAGGAAGGAAGTTCGGATCTCGGCACCGTATCCGCTTCGACCAGCACCCCGGCCTTTTCCAGCGCGCCGAACCATTTCGAATTCCGCGACGCCCGATCCAGCTTCGGCAAGGCGATCAGCGTCACCACGTCCGGTTGCAGGTTTTCGACATAGCGCTGCAAGGCCGCCGCCCCGTCGGTCCCCACCTTTCCGGAAGGAATCCGCAGATCGACGACCTTTTTCGGACAGAAAAGGGAAGGACTCAATGCGGATTCGATGATGGAATTCCAGTCGAATCCCTGCTCGCAGGTGAACACTTCCCGCTCTGCATATCCTTCCTTCGAGGCCTTCGCCCGGATCGCGTCAGCCGACTCGATGAGGAGCAGCGGCGCATCCCCGCAAACCACGTAAAGCGGGCGCAATCCCGATTTCAGGTGGCTTGCGAGCCTTGCTGAATCAATTTTCATCCGTATGCACGGAACCCAGCCGTCTCAGGATCTGGTTGGCCGCATCGTCCACCATGTTGCGGTTCAGCAGATCGGCCTCGCTGGTCTTCGCCAGGATTTCGGTGACATCGTAGCTCATGATCCTGGAAAGGTTGAGTTCGCTCAGCGGAATCGCGATCCTGCCGGTCGGGGAAACGAGACGGAAGGAGACCCTGTATCTCAACTGGTATTCCCTCACCTGACCCGCGGCATCGAGCGAAAGAATGATCCTGTCCTGGACATTTTTCAGGATGTGCAGCGTATAGACCTTCCCGGAAGCGGGAACCACCTTCACATGGTTGAATGCGAGCTCCCTTTGCAGCGCCTTGGCGAGCGGCGTTCCCGAAGGATCGATGCCGATTTCCGAAAAGGGAACCTTCTGCTCTCCGCGAAGATGGAATCCGCAGGAGGAAAGCAGCAGTGCGAGAACGATGAGGAGAAGTCGCTTCATTTTCAGACCACGAGATTGACCAGCCGGTTCGGCACGACGATGATCTTTTTCACGGTCTTTCCTTCCAGATGCCTTTCTGCCGAGGAGAGGGCTGCCTGTTCGATGACGTCCTTCGCGGCATCCTTCTGAAGCCGGATCGATCCCCTGAGCTTTCCGTTCACCTGCACCATGTATTCGATTTCGTCTTCGACCAGGGCGGCCGGATCATATTGCGGCCAGGATTGATCGAGGATGGAAGTTCCGGGCGAAAGATTCTCCCAGAGTTCCTGGCAGATGTGCGGAACGATGGGAAACAGCATCAGCAACACCTTTTCCAGGACTTCCTGACGCACCGACTCGCCGCCTTCTTCGGAGAATTTCGCAAGAGAATTCATCAGCTCCATCACCGCAGCGATCGCGGTATTGTAGGTCTGACGTCGCCCGTAATCGTCTCCCACCTTCTCGATGGTCGCATGGAGCTGGCGGCGCAATGCCTTTGCGCCAGCAGAAAGCGCTCCGCCATCGTATGGAGCAACCACGCCCGCTTCGACATGCTCTGAAACCGCGCGCCACAGGCGCCGCAGGAATCTGAAAGCGCCTTCCACTCCGGCGTCCGACCATTCGAGCGACTGCTCGGGAGGAGAGGCAAACATCATGAACAGCCGCGCGGTATCCGCTCCGTACTGGTCGATGATTCCCTGCGGATCGACGCCGTTGTTCTTCGATTTCGACATCTTCTCGATTCCGCCGATCTCGACGGCCAGTCCGTCCGATATCAGCTTCGCCCCGAGCGGGCGCCCCTTCTCGTCGGTCGAAACGTCCACATCCGCCGGGTTGATCCAGATTTTCTTCCCGTTCGCCTCTTCCCGGTAGAAGGTGGGCGCGACCACCATTCCCTGCGTCAGCAGCTTCTTGAACGGCTCGTCGCTGGAAACCAGCCCCTCGTCCCGCATCAGCTTGTGGAAGAAGCGGGAATAAAGCAGATGCAGGATGGCATGCTCGATCCCGCCGATATACTGGTCGACAGGAAGCCAGTATTGCGCAGCATCCTTTTCCACCATCCCGGTTTCGCACTTCGGACTGGCATAACGTGCGTAATACCAGGAGGACTCCACGAAAGTGTCCATGGTATCGGTCTCGCGCCGCGCCGGTTTTCCGCATTTCGGGCAGGTGGTTTCATAAAACGACGGCATTTTCGCAAGCGGAGAGCCCGCGCCGTCCGGCACCACGTCCTCGGGCAGCACCACGGGAAGATCCGCATCCGGCACAGGAACGTCTCCGCAATCTGCGCAATGCACGATCGGAATCGGGCAACCCCAGTATCTCTGGCGAGAAATTCCCCAGTCCCGGAGGCGGAACTGCACCTGCTTGTCGCCGAG
>JABEVD010000067.1 GCA_013044025.1 Burkholderiales bacterium | reverse complement strand
TTGCCTGAAGCGGTAACCCTGCAAATTAAATATTATGTCCCCGAATTTGCAATATTATGTCCCCGAATTCTATTCGAATTCTCGAATTCCTATGTCCCCGAATTCCACGAATTCCATGTCCACGAATTCCTCCAGGGGCAGGGGACGGAATGTCCAGTGGTCGGGGCGGGGAAGCCGATCGGTTCGAACGATCTCATGATCGCGTAAATCAATTCGCTGGACTATCACAGGAGGGGCGAAAGAGGGCTTGTGATTCGGGCAGGTCCTGAAGCGGACGGATGCGACCGGAAATGTTTATAATCTCCTGCAACAAAGCAATCTTGTCGGATGAACGCCGAAACAACGCCCGGACAGCCCCATGAAAACCGTCAATGATGCCAATCAGATCAACGGATCGATGCTGCGCAAACTGCTCGAAAGGGACATGGAACGCCTCGCCGGAATCATGTACTTCATGAGAGGCGAGGAATATTTCGAACAAGGGCGGGTGCAACTCATCGAAACCGGTAATGAGGTCACCGCCGAGGTGCAGGGTACCTCCGACTACGAGGTCCGTCTGTGGGTCGAGGATGAGCAAATTGCCTACGAATGCGACTGCCCGATCGGACAGGAGGGCGAATTCTGCAAACATTGCGTGGCGACGGGGCTTGCCTTTCTTGCAAATCCCCCCGAAACGAAGCGATCCGGCTACAGGGAAGAAATCAGGGAATATCTGGAAACCCTGGATGAGGGAAAATTGATCGAAATCCTGCTGGACGCCTGCAAACAGGAAAAACACCTGCGCGAGAAGCTTCTCTTGCAATCCAGGGCAAGGGGGAAAACCGGCGCCGCGGTGAAAGCCTGGAAGGCTGCATTCGATCGCGCCACTGTCACTCGAGGTTTTGTCGATTACCGCGATATGAAATCCTTCGCATTGGGGATAGAGCAGGTCCTTGATGCGCTGGGCGAATGGACCGCGAGCGGGCGGGCGGCGCAGGTCATCGAACTTGCTGAATATGCTGCGAGGAAAGTCGCCAACCTCGTCAATGAGTGTGACGATTCCAACGGCGAACTGGGGGCATTGCTGGCAAGGATCGGAGAATTGCATCTTGCAGCCTGTCATGAAGCGCATCCCGATCCGAAGGAACTGGCGATGAAGCTGCTGGACCACGAACTCCACGACGAGTTCGAGACCTTCGGTCCGGTGCTGACGCGCTATATGGATGTGCTGGGACAGGATGGGCTTGACGAATATCGGCGTCTGGCCGAAATCGAATGGGCGAAAATTCCTGCATTGATGCCTCGAGAAAAAGAGTCCGGGGCGATCGATCGGTACCGGATCACCCGCATCATGGTAAAGCTTGCGAAACTGACGGGCGATCTGGCTGCAATCATCGAAGTGATGACTCGCGATCTGTCCAGCGAATGGACATTTCTGCAAATCGCCCAAACCTGCCGGGATGCCGGGCAACCCGATCTGGCGCTGCAATGGGCCGAGAAGGGATTGGCAGCCTTTCCCATCCACACCGATAGGCGCCTGCTGCAATTTCTGATCATGGAATATCAGAACCATGATCTCCTGGATAAGGCCATCCTCTTTGCCTGGGTCTTGTTCGAGGAAAATCCATATCTTGAGAACTATGCGAAGCTGAACGAAGTTTCCGCAAGGCTGGGGAATTGGCCGGAGTACCGCGAAAAGGCACTGGCACACCTGCGCAGCACCATCGTTGCCGATTTCGAGAAAGGCAAAATCGGCTATGAGCGAAAGACTGCGCCGGACCAATCTCCCCTGATCGAAATCCTGCTATGGGAAGAAAATGCGGAAGAGGCATGGCGGGAAGCACAGTCCGGTTTTTGCGATGACGGGCTTTTGCTCAAACTCGCGGAGCTTCGCGCGCAAGAGCATCCGGAAGATTCCATTTCCGTTTACCGGCGCATGATCGCAAGCCTCGTTCAGAATACGAACAACCGCTCCTACGGGGAAGCCATGGTACTCGTCAGAAAAATAAGACTCCTCCTGATCCGTTGCAAGGGCGAATTCGGTATGAGACAGTATCTCGTGGAGTTGCGCACCAATTTCAAGCAAAAGCGCAATTTCATGAAATTGCTCGATAACCTCTGATTTCCCCATCCCCGTGACCGGAAATGTCCCGCAACCTGCTTTCGGCTAAAAATAGCCAAGCTCGGACAGGGAAGTTGCGATTCCGTCGGCAATTTCCCTGTACCCTTCTTCATTGGCGTGGATCTGGTCGGAGCGCAATTCTGGATCTGACAGGACTTTCGAAATCACGCCCGACACGAGCGGCGCCCCGGTTTTCTTCGAAACTTCCTCGAAAACCGGATCGTCGGATAGCGCGTGAAATGCTGCGCCGACGATGCTCGGGCCGGGAACTGCGACGAGAATTGCCGGAATTTTCCTCGATCTGCATTCTTCGACGATTTTCATCAGGTTGGATTCGGTGTCCTGCCGCGGGATTCTTCGGAGAAAATCGTTTCCGCCCAGTTCGACGATGACGAGTTTCGGCTCTTCTTCAGAGAGCAATTCGGGCAGTCTGGCAAGCCCGCCCGCCGTGGTGTCGCCGGGAATTCCGGCATTGACGACATTCCATCCGGTTTTTGTCGCGAGCAGTGCAGGGTAGCTCTTTCCCTCTCCCGCGCCGGTGCCGAAAGCGAGGCTGTCCCCGAGCACCAGAACCATGGCGCCTTGCGGGATCGGCTCCGTCTTCACTTGCGGGCTGCAGGCCGCAAGCAGGAACGATAGGATCAACAGGAATCTCATGAGGAAACTATAGGCGAGGCCGGCAAGGCTCGCGAAGTCTTAGAAAGGCTTGTTGTCATTTTTCGTCAGAGCGCTCAACATACATACATGCAAGTATGTACGGAGCGAGTTCCATGACCATCCGTCGTGTATTCATGAACGGCAACAGCCAGTCTGTGCGCATTCCGCAGGAATTCAGGCTCGATTCGAGCCGGGTGGAAATCACTCGTACCGAGTCGGGCGATCTGCTGATCCATCCCATCCCCTCCGATCGGGGAAGCGCTCTGTTGCAGGCCTTGAGCCGCTTTGACGACGAATTCGCTGCCATTCTCGAAGAGGATCGAAAGGAATCGCTTCCTGACCAGGAAAGAGAGATCCTGTGAAATACATGCTCGATACCAATATCATCATCCATTACATCAGGATGAAACCGTCGTCCGTGGCTGAAAAAATCAACGGCCTCGGAGACGATGCGGCGCCATGCATGTCTTTTATCACCTATGCCGAGCTTTTGAAAGGAGCGGAGCGCAGCACGCGGAAGGCAGAAGTGATCAGGAACCTGGAATTGCTGAGCGGCCTGATTCAGGTGAATTACGATATTTCGGGTGCGATTTGCGGGCAGTACGCGAGACACTCCTCGAAGCTGAAAGCGTCAGGACGCCAGATCGGGGCAAACGATCTCTGGATCGCCTGCCACGCGCTTTCGCTGGATATGACGCTTGTCACCAACAACGTTCGTGAATTCGAAAGAATCGAAGGTCTGCGCATCGAAAACTGGGCGTAGTGATTCCACTGCGTCAAGTTATCCGGCGCTCAGAATCCCCATGGCCCTTCTCGGGATGCCTGTAAATCCCAAATTGCTCATCAGTCAATGGTTCACCTCCCAAGCCATTCCAGATCGAAATTCGACTGGAGATCCCTCCACGACAAAATTCGCTTCGCGCAGGAGGCCCAGCCCGTCAAAAAATATTAAGACATTGTTTAAAATGAGCAATATCGCGACAACAACCTTCCTGTCTGAATGAACAGGTGACAGGATCGAAAAAAAATGCCATCGTCTTTCCATACATGCAAAAAAAGGGGGATGAAATGGGGAAGGAGAAACTGATCTGGCTCTGCCTCGCAGTCGCGATTCCGGCCTGGCCGGCGTTTGCTGCGACAAGGAATGCGCCGCCCGCAAGCTACGTCGCGGGAGAGTCCGTGCGCTCGATCTCGGAACCGAAGCTCCTTCCTGTAGTGCATCAAGCTATTGACCGCAAGAAGGATCTGAGGAAATGCCTGGATCTGAAGGACGACAAAAGCATCATCCAATGCGCTGAAAGGGGGAGAAAATGACTGCCGAAGAATTGCGCAAAAGGATCAGGAGGACGGATTCCCTTCCGACCATTTCCAGCGTTGCCCAGCAGCTTCTTTCCCTGCCGCTGGATACCGAAGCCGGGGAGCGGGAACTGCTCAACCTGGTGGAATCCGATCCTTTCATCGCAGCCAGGATCATCGGCATGGCGAATTCCCCCCTTTTCGTTCCCGGAAAACAGATCTGCAAGGTGAGCGATGCGGTGATGGTGCTGGGATTGTCGCGGGTGAAATCGATCGCGCTCGCCATCGCGCTGATGTCACCCATCAGGGTGAGGGAAAGCAAGGTCTTCAGCCTGCGCGATCTCTGGCTGCACTGCTTCTCGATGGCGCTCGGCATGAGGACGCTCGCGGCAATGCTGCCGAGGGAAACGCGCCCTCCTGAAGACATGCTTTTCCTGTCCGGACTCCTGCACGACATCGGTTATCTCGCGCTCGCCTATCTCGCGCCTGCCGAATTCGACGAATTCATCCGCCGCATGGAAGCCCATCCCGAAGAATCGCCGCTCGAAGTCGAAACCGGGATATTCGGCATCGACCATTCGGAACTGGGAGAAATGCTGGGCAGGAACTGGGATCTTCCTGAAGAAGTGCTGGGCGTGATCGCAGGTCATCACGACGAAAAATACCATCCGGGCAATGTTCCGCTCCTCCTCGCAAGACTCATCGAAATCATTACAGGCGAAGGGGCGGTGCGCAGACCGCCCGGCGAATTGACGCTTTCGATGACCGAAGAGCTGGAGTCGATCGGACTGAAGCCCGAAAACCTGGATTATGTCAGGGAAACGCTGGAGGATCTGCGCGAACAGATCGCCCTCCTCGCGGACATGCTCGCAGGCTAAACTGCAGCTTCCCCGGATTCCCCGGTGCGGATGCGGATGACCTGCTCGATGTTGGAAACGAAAATCTTGCCGTCGCCGATCTTCCCGGTCTTGGCCGACTTCAGGATGGCTTCCAGGGTCTGGTCGAGCAACGATTCCGGAACCACCACCTCGACTTTCACCTTGGGCAGGAAATCCACCACATATTCCGCGCCCCTGTAAAGCTCGGTGTGGCCTTTCTGCCTGCCGAATCCCTTCACGTCGGTGACAGTCATTCCGTTCACGCCGATTTCGGCGAGCGCCTCCCGCACCTCGTCGAGCTTGAATGGCTTGATGATCGCTTCTATCTTTTTCATCCGGTTCTCCTTTTTGGGTTCAGTACTCGTCGAGGAATCTCGAAGTGATGGGATAACGCCAGTCCCTTCCGAATCCCCGCTGGTTGATGCGTATGCCGACAGGCGACTGCCTGCGCTTGTATTCGTTGATCCTGATGAGATGCACCACCCTTCGCGCATCCTTCTCATCGATCCCCCGCTTCACGATTTCGGCAAGCGAAAGATCCTGTTCCATGTAGCCTTCCATCACCGCATCCAGCACCTCGTAGGATGGCAGGCTGTCCTGATCCTTCTGGTTGTCCCTGAGTTCGGCGGAAGGGGGGCGGTCGATCACCCGTTGCGGGATCACGCGAGAAATGCCGTTGCGGTATTCGGACAGCCGATAGACCAGCGTCTTCTTGATGTCCTTCAGGACGCAAAAACCGCCTGCCATGTCTCCGTAAAGTGTGGAATAGCCGACCGCCATCTCGCTCTTGTTGCCGGTGGTGAGCACGATCGATCCGTGCTTGTTGGATAGCGCCATGAGCAGCGTGCCGCGCGCTCTCGCCTGGATGTTCTCTTCCGCGGTATTGGCGGGAAGTCCTGCGAATTCTGCGGAAAGCGCATCCAGGAAGGAATCGCAGATGTTCCCGATCGGGATTTCCGAATAGCGCACCCCGAGGATTTTCGCCATCTCGCGCGAATCCTCGAAGCTCATTGCGGAAGTGTAACGAGAAGGCATCATCACCGCATGCACTTTTTCCGCGCCGAGCGCATCGACCGCGATCGCGAGCGTCAATGCGGAATCGATCCCGCCGGACAGTCCGAGCAATACCCCGGGAAAGCGGTTCTTCCCCACATAATCGGCAACCCCGAGGCAGAGCGCGCGATACACGCTCTCCTCCAGTTGCGGTTCGGGATGGATCTCGCCCTGGACGGGATGTTCTCCTTCGAAATCGACGATTCCCAGCCCTTCCTCGAAGGAGGGCATGCGCATCGCGATCCGCCCTCGGGAGTCCATGGCAAAGGATGCGCCGTCGAAAACCAGTTCATCCTGCCCGCCGACCAGATTGGCATAGACGACGGGAAATCCGTTCCCGGATATCCTCTCCGAGACCACCTGATAGCGGGTCTGCTGCTTGTCGATGTGAAAGGGAGATGCGTTCAGGACCAGCAGCACCTGGGCTCCGGCCTGCCTCGCTGCCTTTGCAGCTTCCGGCTTCCAGATGTCTTCGCAGACGGCAAGGCCGAATTTCGTTCCCTGCAGGTCGAACACCACGGCTTCGCTTCCCGATTCGAAATAACGCTCCTCGTCGAAGACCGCGTAATTGGGCAGCTCGCGCTTGTAGAAGTTTTTCTCGATCCGCCCCGACCTCAGCAGGGAGGCCGCGTTGTATCTCTTTCCGGATTCCAAAACCGGATGCCCGATCACCATCGGGATCCAGTCGGCCCTCTCCGCAAGTTCCGCAAGCTTCTCGTCGCATGCCCGCAGAAATCCCTGCCTCAGCAGCAGATCCTCTGGAGGATAGCCGCAAAGGCTCAATTCAGGGGTGAGGAGGAGAGATGCGCCCGCCTCCCTGGCCTTTTCGGCCATTTCGATGATTTTCGAGCAATTTCCTTCCAGATCGCCGACCGAGCAGTTGATCTGGGCAATTGCAATCCTGTTACGTATTCGCATGGACGAATCATAGCATTGCAGCCGATTCGATTGGTAGAGACTTCCCGCGCGATTTTGATTAGACTATCGCGTTTTTGGAAGCTTTTCCGATGTCTACCGAAAAGACCATCGAAAGCGAGGTGCTGAAGCGGCGCACTTTCGCCATCATCTCGCACCCCGACGCAGGAAAGACCACGCTGACCGAAAAGCTGCTGCTCTTTTCCGGCGCGATCCAGCTCGCCGGAACGGTGAAGGGCAGGAAGGGCGGACGTCACGCGACTTCGGACTGGATGGACATCGAGAAGGAACGCGGCATCTCGGTCGCAAGCTCGGTGATGCAGTTCGACTACCGCGAGCATATCGTCAACCTGCTCGACACCCCGGGCCACGAAGACTTCTCCGAGGACACCTACCGGGTGCTCACTGCGGTCGATTCCGCCCTCATGGTGATCGACGCGGCCAAAGGCGTGGAAGAGCAGACCATCAAGCTGCTCAACGTCTGCAGGATGAGGCAGACCCCCATCCTCACCTTCATGAACAAGATGGACCGCGAGGCGAGAGATCCCGTTTCTCTTCTCGACGAAGTGGAATCGGTTCTGAAAATCCAGTGCTCGCCCGTCACCTGGCCGATCGGCATGGGGAAATTTTTCCGCGGCGTCTATCATCTCCTCAGGGACGAGATCCTGCTCTTCGAAGCGGGACAATCCGAGGCGAAGCAGGGATACGAGACCATCAAGGGGCTGGACAATCCGCTCCTCGACGAGCTTTTTCCGATGGAAGTCGAACAGCTCAGAATGGAAGTGGAACTGGTCCGCGGCGCCTCACCGGAGTTCGATCTCGAAGAATTCCTCAAAGGCAACCAGACCCCGGTTTTCTTCGGCTCTGCGATCAACAATTTCGGCGTTCGCGAAATCCTGAATGCGCTGGTGGACTGGGCGCCCGCCCCGCAACCGAGGGATGCGACCTTCCGCGAAGTCTCGCCCGGAGAGCCCGCATTTTCCGGATTCGTGTTCAAGATCCAGGCGAACATGGACCCGATGCACCGCGACCGTATCGCCTTCCTGAGGGTTTGCTCCGGGCGCTTCGAGCGCGGCATGAAAATCCGGCATCTGCGGCTGGGACGCGACATCAAGATTTCCAACGTCATCACCTTCATGGCCCATCAGCGGGAACAGATCGAGGAAGCCTATCCGGGCGACATCATCGGCTTGCACAATCACGGCAATGTGCAGATCGGCGACAGCTTCAGCGAGGGGGAAATGCTCTCCTTCACCGGCATCCCCTATTTCGCTCCGGAACTCTTCCGGGTGGCGCGGATCAGGAATCCGCTCAAGATCAAGCAGCTCCACAAGGGCTTGCAGCAGCTCGGAGAAGAAGGCGCTGTCCAGGTTTTCAAGCCGGTATCCGGCGGAGACATCGTGCTGGGCGCGGTCGGCGTGCTGCAGTTCGAAGTGGTGGCGCACAGACTGGAATCCGAATACGGGGTGGATGCCGTCTTCGAGCATTCCTCGATCCATACCGCGCGCTGGGTGACTTCGAAAAATGCCAAAAAACTGGAAGAATTCGAAAAATCGCTCGCCAACCAGGTGGCGCATGACGCGGCAGGAAGCCTCGCCTATTTCGCGACTTCCAGGGTGAATCTGGAGCTCATCCAGGAGCGCTGGCCCGATCTGGAATTCCACGCCACCCGCGAACACGCATCGAAGCCGGGAACCTGAAATGGCGGAGAAATACAGCGAAGAATCGATCCGGGTGCTGAAGGGGCTGGAACCTGTCCGGCAGCGCCCCGGCATGTACACTCGCACCGAAAACCCGCTGCACATCGTTCAGGAAGCGATCGACAATGCATCCGACGAAGCGCTCGCAGGATTCGCAGACCGCATCGAAGTGACGCTTTTCGAGGACCATTCCGTCACGGTCTCGGACAACGGTCGCGGCATCCCGGTCGGGGTCCATCCGGAAGAAGGCGTACCCACCGTCGAAGTGGTCTTCACCCGGCTGCATGCGGGCGGGAAATTCGACAAGAAAACCGGTGGTGCATACAGTTTTTCGGGCGGACTGCACGGCGTGGGGGTTTCGGTCACCAATGCGCTCTCCTCCAGACTGGATGTCACCGTGATGCGGGAAGGAGGAGTCCACAGGATCTGTTTCGAAAACGGAGAAGTGGTCTCGCCCCTCGAAAAAACCGCAACCTGCGGAAAAAAATCCGGCACGGCCCTTTTCATCCGCCCCAACCCTTCCTATTTCGATTCCCCGGCCATCCCGCTTGCCGAACTGGAAAGGCTGCTGAGATCGAAAGCGGTGCTGCTTCCCAGCATCAGTGTCTCGCTCACCATTGCGAAAACCGGGGAGAAGAAAACCTGGTCCTATCCGGATGGATTGAAGGGTTATCTCGGAGAGATGCTCGACGGCCTCGAGCCCGTCATCCCTTATTTCGAAGGGGAGAGGCATTCCGGGAAATCGGCGGAATTCTCCGAAGGGGAAGGGGCTTCCTGGGTGATCGCATGGACGGAGGAAGGATCGGTATGCCGCGAATCCTATGTCAACCTGATTCCCACGCCCGCAGGCGGCACGCACGAATCCGGCCTCAAGGACGGCGTTTTCCAGGCGGTGAAGAATTTCGTCGAACACCACAACCTGCTTCCGAAAGGTGTGAAGCTCATTTCCGAAGACCTTTTCGGCAGGGCGAGCTTCGTGCTTTCCGCAAAGATCCTCGACCCGCAGTTCCAGGGGCAAACCAAGGAGAGGCTTTCCAGCCGCGAAGCGGTGCGGCTCGTCTCCGGCACGGTTTCCGATCCTTTCGAGCTTTGGCTCAACGAGCATGTGGAATACGGGAAAAAGCTCGCGGAACTGGCCATCCGCCAGGCGCAGAACCGGCTGAAATCCGCGCAGAAGGTGGAAAAGAGGAAGAGTTCTGGGGTCGCGGTATTGCCGGGAAAACTTACCGATTGCGAATCCAAGGATTCCTCCCGAACCGAACTTTTCCTGGTGGAAGGGGATTCTGCGGGCGGATCTGCCAAGATGGGGCGGGACAAGGAATTCCAGGCGATATTGCCGCTCCGCGGCAAGGTGCTCAACACCTGGGAGCAGGAAGCGTCGCGCCTTTTCGCCAACAACGAAATCCACGACATCGCGGTGGCGATCGGAGTGGATCCGCACGACGCCAATTCCGCCCCCGATCTATCCATGCTGCGCTATGCGAAGATCTGCATCATGGCGGACGCGGACGTGGACGGCGCGCACATCCAGGTGCTGCTTCTCACGCTCTTTTTCAAACACTTTCCGAAACTGGTCGAGCGCGGTCATGTTTTCGTCGCCCAGCCTCCGCTGTTCCGGGTCGACACCGTTGCGCAGGGAAAGAAACCGCCCAGAAAGTTTTATGCGCTCGACGAAGCCGAGCTTGCAGCGATCGAGGACAGGCTGCGCAAGGAAGGGGTGAAGAATCATTCCGTATCCAGATTCAAGGGACTGGGGGAGATGAGCTCCGAGCAGCTCTGGGACACCACCATGAACCCGGACACCCGGCGCCTGATGAAAATTTCCGTCGGGGACATGAATGAGGCCACCTCCACCCTCAACATGCTGATGTCGAAACACGAGAGTCAGGCGAGGAGAAGCTGGATCGAGGATCATGGGGACCAGGCAGAGGCCGACATCTAGTCATTGCCTGAAATCCAGAGGAATCGATCCTCCCTCAGGCTGTTTCCATTGACTTTGCGCCGCACAGGCTTACAATCCAAATCGCCGCAGATGCGGTTTTTCGTTTCGATCAGACATGACTGCGCAGGCTGCCTTGCTTTTCACTGCACCGGAATTTTCCGGACCGATCGGCGTCTACGATTCAGGCGTGGGCGGCCTTTCCGTCCTGAAGGCGCTTCGGGATGCGCTTCCGGGAGAATCCTTCCTCTACGTAGCCGACAGCGGCCATGCTCCCTATGGAGACAGGGATGAGGAATTCATCGAATCCAGAGCCATCGAAATCGCCTCCTTCATGGTTTCCAGAGGCGCGAAGGCGATCGTACTCGCCTGCAATACCGTGAGCGTGGTCGCATCTGCCAAGCTGCGCTCCCTTCATTCGAGCCCGATCGTCGCCATGGAACCGGCCATCAAGCCTGCAGCTTCCCATAGCCGCTCCAAGACGGTCCTGGTCCTCGCGACCGCCAAGACCATCGCCAGCCCTTCCGTGGAAAATCTTTGCAGGATGTTCGGGGAAGGAGTGAGGATCATCCTGCAGCCCTGCCCTGGGCTCGTCGAGCAGGTGGAAAACGGGAAATTCGAGGAGGATTCGACCGGGATCCTGCTGGAGAAATATCTGCGCCCCGGACTTGCCGAAGGCGCGGACACGATCGTGCTGGGCTGCACCCATTACCCTTTTCTTTCAGCGCAGATCGCGAGGATCGCGGGGCCCGGAGTCACGCTGATCGAACCATCCGCCGCGATCGCACGCCAGCTTTCCAGGGTTCTGGAAGGAAAAATGGAGCCGGATGACTCGAAAGGGAATGCCATTTTCTATACTTCAGGCTCCGCCCCGAACATGCGGGAATTCCTGGAGAAAACCCTGGCCCCCTACCCAGAAGTCCATCTCCTTCCAGCCAGCCCCATTCTCCTCGGATAGAGCGCGACGAGCCCTTCCCGGACATTGCCGATCATCACTGCGGGACTGTTGTCGAAATAGGATCCCCAGTTTTCCTGCTCTTCTTCAGGCAGCATCTCCCTTCCCGCCCTGCAGACTTCGGCCGGATGAAGGCCCAGTTTTTTGAGCCCGTTTCTCAGGGAGTTGGTGCCGGTGAAAACGACCCATTCGTATCCCTCTTCGTGCAGTTTTTTCAGAACTAGGGAGACCACGCCGCCCCGGATCGCCCCGGGACAGTTTCCGGCGAGATTGCCGATCTCGGCGATTGCCGAACGGGATGCAGCCTTTCCTGCAATCTCGCGGATGGTCTGCTCGATCGGCTGATCGAGGTAGTTTTCAAGGAAAAGTCTTTCCCTTGCCGCGGAGCGGAATCCGAGCACGCCAAGCAACTCGTCCCGCACGGATCGAACCTCGAGCAACCTCGGCATGACGCTCTTCAGCTTCGCGCCATGGGCGATGAGAAATCTGCTGTGAATGAAGCGCTCCGCTTCCGCCCGGTTCGCCCCGAAGCACTCGTGGAGCTTCGCATTCTTGTAGGCGCAATTCATGATCCCTTCCTTTCAGGAGCCCAACCTTCCCTGCCGCAAATTCGTGGGAATTTTTCCCCCATCGCATCTTATCCCAATCCAACATGAGCGTAAAGGATATGTGTGAAAATTTCACACGCTAAGGTAAAATGCATGCATGAACGATTCCGACCTTCCCGCTGTAGCCGCCCCCTCTTCCGCGCTGGTGTGCGCCCTGCGCCGCCTGCTGCATCCCCTGGTGAAACTGCTCCTTGCCAACTCGATCACTTATCCCTACCTTGCGAATCTGCTCAAATCGGTTTATGTCGAAGTGGCGGACAGCGAATTCTGCCTGGAGAAAAAGCAGCAGACCGACAGCAGGGTGAGCCTGCTCTCCGGAGTCCACAGGAAGGACGTGAAGAGATTGAGGAGCGAGGGCCCTTCCGGATTCACCCCGATGCCATCCGTATCTCTCGGCGCTCAACTCGTCGCCCTCTGGACCAGCAACGCCCTTTTCCTCGATGCAGAGGGGCGCCACAAGCCTCTTCCCAGGCTGGCGAGCGAGGGAGGAGAGTCCTCTTTCGAAGGGCTGGTCGCGATGGTCAGCAAGGACATGCGATCCAGGGTCGTCCTGGACGAATGGCTGAGGATCGGGGTGGCGAGGATGGACGAGCGGGGATGGGTCTGTCTCAATACCGATGCGTTCGTCCCGGAAAACGGCTTCGAGGAAAAGGCGTTCTATTTCGGCGAAAACCTGCACGACCATCTTTCCGCTGCGGCGCACAACCTGCTTGGAATCAGGCCCGCCTTCATGGATCGCAGCGTGCATTACGACAGTCTTTCCCGCGCATCCGTCGAGGAACTCGCCGCCCTGTCGAAGGAACTCGGCATGCAGGCCCTGCATGCCGTCAACCGGCGGGCGATGGAACTCCAGGAGAGGGATTCCGGTTCGGAAGATGCGAGCTTCAGGATCAATTTCGGCGCCTATTTTTACAGCGCCGGGCAGGAGGAATCCAGTGCAGGGAAATGAATTCTGGAAATTCCTGCTTGCAGCCATGCTTTCCCTGTCTTCTCCCGCCTTTTCGGCAGGCACCGGCGGAAAGGGGGGGATCGGCGGCACCGGGCATACCGGAGGAATCGGCGGAACCGGAATCGTCGGAGTGATCACCGATTTCGGCAGCATTTTCGTCAACGGACTGGAAGTGGGCTATGGGCCGGACACTCCGGTGGAAATCGACGCCCGTCCTGGGAGCGAAAAGGATCTTTCCGTGGGGGAAGTCGTGACGGTGATCGCCGAGCGCAGGAACGGGAAGCTTTTCGCCAGGCGCATTTCGGTGGTCGACCCGGTGGTCGGCCAGGTTTCCTCGATAGACCCGGATCACCTCCTGCATGTACTCGGCCAGACCGTGATCGCAAGCGGACGGACCGTGATTTCTGGAAATGCTGCGCCCGGAGGATATGTCAGGGTGAGCGGCTTCAGGATGTCTGACGGAGCCATTCTGGCTTCCAGGATCGAATCGATCCCCCCTGCCGAAAGCGCAATCGTATCCGGACCGGCCGAATCGGTGCAGGGAAACTCTTTCCGGATCGGCGGGCTGCTCATCCACTCCGCGTCTCCTGTAAAGCCTGGAAGCGAAGTGATCGTTTCCGGTCGCCAGGATGGGGAAAGACTGGAAGCTGCCAGCATCTCCCCTTCCCCTTCTGCCGATCTTCAAGGTCAGGTGGAAAAGCTGGACATCCAGGGTTTCGTCAGAAGGAACGAAGACGGGAATTATCTCGTCGACGGCATGCTGCTGAAGGGATCCGGGCTCAGACAGGACGAATTCGTCCATGTGAGCGGAAAGCTATCGGACGGGCTGCACATCGATGCTGAAAAAATCGAGCCCCATCCCGAGCATCCGGTCACCCCGTTTCCTTTCGAAATGGCGCCCCTCCCTTTCCGGGAAGAGCTTCTGGAAAGACCGGGCATGGACGCTCCGGAAAAGGGAATCGACATCAGGACGGATCGGCCGGAGTTTTCCCTCCATCCGGAGATTCCGCAGCAGATGCTGATCCATCCGCAACACCTGGAAAGGGATGACTAGAGGACCGTCGCAGCAAGCGCCAGCGCTGCCGCATCCAGCATCAGCGCAGAAGAAACCGAGCCTTTCCCGTCCAGAACCCGGCCCATTCCCCAATAGGCGACGAGCATCGCGAAAACGAACATGGCCGAAGCCGAAAAGGAAAGCTCGTCCAGATTCCAGAGAAGCGCGCCCGCTGCTGCGAGTAGCGCCAGAAACTGGAAAGATGCGAACCAGAGATTGCCTTTTCTGACGGTCGGATCATAAGTCACCACCTGCGAAATATCGAATGCAGGCTTCGGATATTTCTCCGTCACATCGGCCGGGCGCCAGCCGGGCGGCATGAACCAGATTTTCAATCTGTCCTTCCAGTTCGAGGCACGGGAGGCATCCCTGAATAGATTCCAGTACACCACGAGGTTCGCCCAGACAGGATCCCAGGTGTCGAGTGGCGGCTTGGTGCCATATACGCATTTCTCTTCGGTTTCCTCTGCGAAGGTGCCGAAAATCCTGTCCCAGATGATCAGCATTCCGCCGTAATTCTTGTCGATGTAATGATCGTTGATCGCGTGATGCACCCTGTGGTTCGAGGGGGTGGAAAAAACCTTGTCGAACCAGCCCAGCTTTCCGACATGCTCGGTATGGATCCAGATCTGGTAGAGGAGAACGACGAGGCCGGTGAGCGCGAAAGTGTCGGGGGGAAGGCCCAGGAATGCGAGCGGAAGATAGAAGATCCATCCCAGTACCGGATAGGCGCTTTCCTGCCTCAGGGCGGTGGAAAAATTGAAGTCCTGGCTCTGGTGATGTACCGCATGAGCCGCCCACAGGATCCCGGTCTCGTGCGAATAACGGTGCAACCAGTAACCGCAGAAATCGACCACGATCATCGCAATGATCCAGCCGTACCAGGTCTCCCAGAACTTTTCAGCGCCGTGGATGCCGAGCGCCTTGTAGAAAAGAGTGTAGATCCCGATCTGGAAGATGCCGGTGAAAACCAGCGTGATCTGGCTCAGCACGCCCTGGGTCAGGTTGCTGATCGCATCGTTCAGACGATAGGTGTTGCGTCCTCTGGCGATGCCCCAGGCGTATTCGGCGAAAATCAGCAGCCCGAATACCGGAAATGCGTAGACGATGATTCTTTCCATATCTTCACCCTGGTTCGAATGTGGAATTGAAGCACCGCAGCCTGCCGCCGTCAACCTTTCAAGGCAAAATCATTTGGTTGCGACTTCCTTCCATCCTCCGCCCAGCGCCCGGATCAGGTTCACGCTCGCCTGCAGTCTTCTTTTCCTGAGATTCAGTTCGTCAAGCTGGGCCTGCTGTGCGGCAGTCTGGGCGATCACCACCTCCAGGTAATTGACCGCCCCTTCCCGGTAACGGTTCATCGCGATATCCAGAGTACGCCTGGTATCCTCGACTGCAGCCTTCAATGAGACCGATTCCTTGGCAAGCTCATTCAGTAGCGAAAGATTGTCTTCGACTTCCTGGAATGCCCGCAAAACCGTAGATCTGTATTTCGCGCCATCGGCGTTAAAAACTGCTTCGGCCTCCCTGACCCTGGCTTCCCTTCTGCCCGCATCGAAAATCGTCAGGAAGGCGGCCGGGCCGACCGACCAGACGAGGTTGGGATAGGTGAGCAGCGCGGGCTGGTACATTCCTTCATAGCCACCCGTCGCACCAAGATCGATGGTGGGATAGAAAGCGGCCTTGGCCATGCCAATCCTGGCATTGGCAGCGAAAAGCCGCCTTTCCGCAGCAGCGATGTCGGGACGACGTTCCAGAAGCTGTGCCGGGATTCCTGTAGGAATCCGGGGAAGACGCAGATCCATCTCGGCCGGGGGAAGGCTGAAGCTGGAAGCGGTCTCCCCCACCAGCGTCGCGATGGCATGCTCGTAAAGCGCGCGGCTCGCGGCAATGTCGGACAACTTGGCATTGGCAGTATCGAGCTGCGCTTTCGCCCTGGAAACATCGAGCGCCGAATCGATTCCGCCTTCGAAACGGTGTCGAGTCATGGCGAGCGCCCTGGTGTATGAACCGACTTCCGCATGAAGCACGCTGGTTTCGGTATCGAGCATGCGCAGCGCCAGATAATTGTCGGCAAGTTGCGCCCTGAGGCTCAGCCTGACCGATTCCAGATCATATGCTGCAGCCTGCGCACCGGCTTCTCCGGCTGCCGCGAGATTGCGAAGTTTCCCCCACAGATCCACTTCGTAATCGGCCACCAACCCTACCGCATTGTCGCCGTAAACCATCGGCCCCTTGCTCGTCGGGCTCCTGGTTGCCCGGTAGACGGATTGCTTGTTCCGGGTGACATGGCCTGCAACGCCTACAGTCGGATAAAGGTAGGAACCCGCTTCCGTGGCATAGGCCATCGCCTGGTCGAAATGGGCGACTGCAACGGCAAGATCGGCGTTTGCAGCGTCGAGTTTCGTGACGAGCTTGTCCAGAACCGGATCATTGTAAATTTTCCACCAGTCCCCCCTGGACAGCCTGTCCGCAGGCTCTGCCTGTTTCCACGGCCCGTAGGTTCCCTTATAGGCGGCAGGCACAGGAATGACCGGCTTCTTGTAGGTCGGCGCAAGAGAGCAGCCAGTCAGCGCAGCCGCCATCAGCAGCACCGCAATAGGAGTGCGTTTCATGACTTCGCCCCGTGCTGGTCACTCTTGACGCGCACGACTTCTCCCTGCGCGATGGAGTCGGAAGGACTGTCGATGATCTTGTCGTTCGCATCGAGGCCGTTGATCACTTCCTCGATCCTGCCGAGATCACGCCCGATGACGATGTGCTTCAGGATCACCTTGTTGTCCGGGCCGACGATCGCGACCTGCAAGCCTTCCTTCCTGAACAGGAGCGTGCTCGCAGGAATCATGAACACATTCGATCTGGAAGGCATCTCGAAATGCACTTCGGCATAGGTTCCGGGAAGCACCTCCCCGTTCTGGTTGTCCATCTGCAATTCCACCGCCATGGTTCTGGAAGCGACCCGGACCGCATTGGCAGTGCTGGTGAGCGTCGCCGTATAGGCCTTGCCGGGATGTTCAGGGAAATACAGCTTCGCCTTCATCTTCTCCTGGATGAGGGAAGCGTAGGATTGCGGCACATCGACATAGATCCTCAGCTTGTGAATGTCCGCAACCCGGAAAAGCGCCTGCCCGCTGTTGCTGCCCAGGTTGATCAATTTTCCGATGTCGGTGTTGCGCTCGGTCACCACGCCGTCGAAGGGGGAGACCACGCGATTGAAGGCCTGCTGCGCAAGCAGGGTTTCGAGGTTGGCTTTCGCAGCGTTGACGAGATCCTGTTTCGCCTTCGCATCCGCAGTTTTCTCGTCGACCGACTGGCGGGAAACGGAATCGGAGACGAGAAGGTTCTGCCAGCGCTTTGCGGTGATGTTCGCAAGTTCCAGATTCGATTGGGCAGTGGCCAGGGTGGCTCGGGCTCGCATGATCTCCTCGTCGAGTTCAGGCGTTTCGATGATGCCGAGCAACTCCCCCTTTTTCACCCTTGCACCGATGTCGGTATACCAGGTCTTCAGGTATCCGTTCACCCTGGCGTAAATCGGAGCATCGATGTAGGCGGTGACGTTTCCTGGAAGGATGAGCTCCTGCATGCTCGGACCGTACTGTGGATGCACCACGTTCACGGTGTCTATGTTTGCCCTGACGAGTTCCTTGTGCAATTCCTTGTCATGATGAAGCCGGCTGACCACGCCGGTCACGGCGACAGTGATCGCCACAGCAAGGAATACGATCCCTGCGAGACGAAGGCCCCGACTCGGAATATTGTGAGGTGGGATTTCAGACATTTGTTGGCTCCGGAATAAACGAATTGGTTTCTGGGTTCACGGTTGTACGGCTATGCACCAGACTGAAAACGACCGGCACGAAAAAGAGCGTTGCGCAGGTTGCGAACATCAGTCCGCCGATCACGGCCCGGCCGAGCGGCGCGTTCTGCTCGCCGCCTTCGCCCATGCCGAGCGCCATGGGCGCCATGCCGATGATCATGGCGAGCGCAGTCATCAGGACCGGGCGGAAACGGATGAAGCCGGCTTCGAGAGCGGCCGTGATGCCGGTATCCCCATTGTCGAGGCGCTCCCGCGCGAAGCTCACCACCAGAATGCTGTTGGCAGTCGCCACCCCCATGCACATGATCGCCCCGATCAGCGCCGGCACGGACAAAGTGGTATGCGTCGCAAACAGCATCCAAACGATGCCGGCCAGCGCGGCAGGCAAGGCAGTGATGATCACGAACGGGTCCAGCCACGACTGGAAATTCACCACGATCAGCAGATAAATCAGCACGATCGCGCCCAGAAGACCGAACAGCAGGCCGCTGTAGGCGCTGTTCATCGCCTTCACCTGTCCGCGCATCACCACCGTCGATCCCTTCGGCACATCCTTCGCCGTGTCCTTCAGGACCTCCTCGATTTGGCGGGCGACATCGCCCAGATCGCGCCCCTGCGTCGAACCGAACAGGTCGATGGTGGGCTGCACGTCGTAATGGGACACCACCCCTTCTCCCTGGTTCCGGTTGACCGAAGCCATCGCGCCCAGGATCTGGTATCTGCCGGGCGTCGCATCCGAGGAAACCGGGATGTTCTGCAGGTCGGAAAGCGTATCCATGCGATACTGGGGCGCCTGCACCACCAGCGGGTAGGACACATGATTCTTTGGATTCACCCAGAAATTCGGCGCGGTCTGCAGGCTGCCGGACAGGCTCACCAGCAGATTGGTGGCCACGTCATGCTGACTGTAGCCGAGCTGTTGCGCACGGGTGCGGTCCACCGCCACATGCAATTCCGGCTGGTCGAAAGCCTGCTGAATGCGCAAATCCACCAGACCCGGGATGTTCCTCAGCCTTGCCATGATCATCGCGGCATATTGCTGATCCGCCTTGCGGTTGAAACCGATCACCTGGACGTCGATGGGCGCGGGAAGACCGAAATTCAGGATCTGGCTCACGATGTCGGCAGGAAGGAAGGCGAAAGCGGTTCCCGGAAAATCCGCCTTCAGGCGGTCGCGCAGCATCTTCACGTAACCCGCGGTCGGCGCATGCCCTTCGTTGAGCGAGATCAGGATGTCCGCATCCCCGGGGCCGATCGGCGAGGAATTGCTGTAGGTCAGGTTCACGCCGCTCACCGGAAGGCCGATGTTGTCGACCATGTTCTTCACTTCAGCAGGCGGAATCATGGTGCGGATGTCGCGCTCGATTTCGTCGCAAAGCCTCGCGCTCTCCTCGATCCTGGTTCCGGTCTGCGCCCGGACATGCAGCTTGATCTGCCCCGCATCGACGGTCGGGAAGAAATTGTCTCCAAGCCAGGGAACCAGCAGGAAGGACAGCAGCACGAAACCCATGAATCCCGTGATGAAGGTGCGCCGGTAGGAAAGCGCGATCAGGAGCAATTCCCTGTATCCCGCCCTGAACCTTTCGAATTTCTGCTCGAACGATCTCTGCAGGCGCACCAGCGGGTTTTTCGAGGGAGGCTGGTGCCTGCGGGTCTGGTCATGTTCTTTCAGAAGGTATTTGGCCAGGGTGGGGACCAGCGTCCTGGAAAGGATGAAGGAGGCGACCATGGAGAAAATCACCGCTTCCGCGAGCGGAACGAACAGGTATTTCGGCACGCCCGTCAGGAAGAACATCGGCACGAACACG
>JABEVD010000241.1 GCA_013044025.1 Burkholderiales bacterium | reverse complement strand
GAGCTTCCCGTTGAAACCAAGAACCGGGTGAGCCACAGGGCGCAGGCGATGGCCGGAATCATGGAAAAGCTGAAATGGGGTTGACTTCTCTCCCCCCTCTTTCCCTTTACATCCACATTCCGTGGTGCGCACGGAAATGCCCTTATTGCGACTTCAATTCGCACGAGGCGAAAGGGGAGATCGACGAAAAAGCCTATGTGGATGCGCTCACCCTCGATCTGGAATCCTTTCTGCCGGAAATCTGGGGAAGGCCGGTGCGCAGCGTTTTTTTCGGCGGCGGCACGCCGAGCCTTTTGAGTCCGGCTTCGATCGAGCGCATCCTGGTGAGGGTTAGGGAACGGGTGAGGCTCGATGCGGATGCTGAAATCACCCTGGAAGCCAATCCGGGGACCATGGATTCCGGACGCTTTCCCGCATTCCGCGATGCCGGAATCAATCGAATTTCGCTTGGCATCCAGAGTTTCGACGACCGCCATCTTGCCTCGCTCGGCAGGATCCATGACGGCAGGCAGGCGGCCCATGCGGTCGAATCCGCGCTCCATCATTTCGGCAACGTGAATCTCGACCTCATGTATGCGCTGCCCATGCAGAAGCTGGAGGATGCGAAATCGGACCTGGAAATGGCCGCTTCCTTCGATCCTCCCCATCTTTCCGCCTACCATCTGACCATCGAGCCAAACACGCTATTTCACGCTCATCCGCCCGAGGTGCCTTGCGAGGACGAGGCTTTCGAAATGCAGATCCTGGTGGAAGAATGGTTGGGGGCGAAGGGATATGAAAATTACGAAACCTCCGCTTTCGCGAAGCAGGGATTCCGCTGTCGCCACAACCTGAATTACTGGCAGTTCGGGGATTACATCGGCATCGGGGCGGGCGCCCATGCCAAGATCAGTCGGCACGACGGAATCAGTCGCCAGATGCGCTGGAAGAATCCCGCGAGCTATTTGAAAAAGGTACTGGAAGGAAATCCGCTGCAGTCGCGACAGGAAATCGATGAGGTTTCCTTCGAATTCATGATGAATGCGCTGAGGCTCAGGGAGGGTTTTTCCCTGAATCTGTTCGAGGAAAGAACCGGTCTCTCCCGTCTTGCCGTGCTTTCGCAACTGGATGAGGCGGAAAGGCTGGGATTCGTTTCGCGCGATCCCTTTCGCGTCGTTCCGACCGAAAAGGGCAGGCGTTTCCTCAACGATCTGCTGCAGATTTTCCTGGAATAGCCTCCGCATGTCCTACTGCCCGAAGGAGAAATGTTCATGAAGCGGAAAATGCTTGTGCTGGTTTGCTGCATGCTGCTTGGCGCCTGCGCAGAAGGAGGGGTGAAGCCGGAGGCTGGGCTTTCCGGGGGAAGCAGCCACGAGGAAGTTTCGCCCGGAGTCTACCGGATCAAGGTCGTCTCCACCCGTTTCTCCACTTCTTCGGCCGCAGACGGGATGTTCAAGGCCGAAGCGGCCAAGGTGTCGGAGGCCATGCATTGCCGGGGTTACCGGATCATTTCTTATTCGAGGTATCTGAAGGATGCTTTTCCGGCTGCGGCCATTCCGGTCATCATCGGGGAGATCGAGTGCCTGCGCTGATTTTGCGGAACACGATGTCGCGAACCTCGTGGCCCAGGCGGATTCCGCGCGCCTCGAACTTGGTGAGCGGACGATATTGCGGCTTCATCGCATAATCGGCCGCGGTGTTTTCGAGGGCAGGTTCGGCGCGCAATGTTTCGAGGATGTGTTCGGCATATTCCACCCAGTCGGTCGCGGCATGGAGATAGCCCCCTTCCGCAAGCTTTCTGCCAAGCAGGGAGACGAGCGGCGCCTGGATCAGCCTTCTCTTGTGGTGGCGCTTTTTCGGCCATGGATCGGGAAAGAAGATGTGCACGCCGGAAAGCGCCCCGTCCGGAATCATTTTCTCCAGCACTTCCACCGCGTCGTGCTGGATGATGCGCAGGTTTTGAAGATTGCGCTCCCGGATCTGTTTCAGAAGGCTGCCCACGCCGGGCGTGTGCACTTCGATTCCGAGAAAATCGAGTTCGGGATGCGCCTCGGCGATCGCCGCGGTCGATTCTCCCATGCCGAAGCCGATTTCGAGGATCACCGGCGCATTCCTGCCGAAGGCTGCGGCCAGATCGAGCGGTTCGCCTGTATATTCGATGCCGAACAGGGGAAGGAGGTTATCATGGGCCCTCTGCTGCGCATTGGATACCCTGCCCTGGCGAAGCACGAAGCTTCTGATCGGTTTTCTTTCTGAATTCATCGCGAGATTATACCGGCAAAATTCGATACAACGGGAATGCACATGAATCCGACAGACGTGAAACGGGCGCTCAGAAAAAGTATAATTGCGGAACGGGATGCGCTTTCCGATGTGGAACGCATCGGAAAAAGCGCGATCATCACGGAAAAAATCACCTCCCTCGATGCGTTCGAGTCAGCGGGGCTGGTCCTTGCCTACATGAATTTCGGAAGCGAATACGATACCCGTGAACTGGTCAGCAGGGTGCTGGAAAGCGGAAAGGCGCTTGCCCTGCCGAAGCTCAAAAAGGATCGCTCCGGTCTCGATCTTCATATCGTGACCGATCTCGCCGGTGGGCTCGAGGAGGGAATATGGGGAATCCTGGAGCCCAAGGGAGGGGATCTCGTCGAGGATTCTTCGCTGGTCGATTTTTTTCTCGTGCCGGGGGTCGCATTCACCCGGCAGGGGGACAGGCTCGGTTACGGAGGCGGATACTACGACAGGCTGCTTTGCAAAAAGCGGGCAGATGCCGCGACGATCGCCGCAGCCTTCTCCTTCCAGGTGGTGGAGCAATTGCCCCTCGAAGACAACGACCTGCCCGTGGACAGGGTCGTGACTGAACTGGACATGCATGTCCGAAACTTTTGACAGGATGAAATCATGAGCGCAAGGATGATCGACGGCAAGGAGCTTGCAAGAAAAATGCGGGAAGCCCTCAGGGCGAAGGTCGAAACGATGAAGGAAGCCGGGAATCTGCCCGGGCTTGCCGTGATCATCGTCGGGGAGGATCCCGCTTCGCGCGTCTACGTCCGCAACAAGGAAAAGGCCTCCATCGATGCGGGCATCCATTCCGAGGTCATTTCCTTCCCGGCCGATGCGACCGAGGCGGAAGTGCTCGCGAAAATTCACGAACTCAATCGCGACGAAGACATTCACGGCATTCTCGTGCAGCTTCCCCTTCCGAAACATTTCGACGCCAGGCGCGTGCTGGACGAAATCGCGGAAGAAAAGGATGTGGACGGTTTTCATCCCGGCAATGTCGGCGCGCTGTTTCTAGGTCAACCGAAACTCCAGCCCTGCACCCCGCATGGCGTGATGAAGATGCTGGAAGCGGAAAACGTGCCGATCCGCGGCAAGAATGCGGTCATCGTCGGCGCGAGCAATATCGTCGGCAAGCCCATGGCGATCATGCTGCTACACAAGGGCGCGACGGTCACCATCTGCAATTCGAAGACGCCCGATCTCGGTCATCACACCCGCGATGCGGACATTCTGGTGGTCGCGGTGGGGCGCGCAGGCATCGTCACCGGCGACATGGTGAAGGAAGGCGCGGTCGTGATCGATGTCGGCATGAACCGGCTGGAGAACGGGAAACTGGCTGGAGACGTGGACTACGAAGGCGCGTCGCAGAAGGCTTCGCTCATCACGCCGGTTCCCGGCGGCGTGGGGCCGATGACGATCGCCATGTTGCTGGAGAACACCGTGGAAGCGGCCGAGCGCAAGGCGGGCGTCGAAAAAACTGTATAATGTGGCTCAATGAGTCTGAAAGGAATAGCGAATATGGCATCAATGCCGGATCATGATCCGCAGGAAACGCGGGAATGGCTCGAAGCGCTCGAGGGCGTTCTGCAGAACGAAGGAGTGGATCGGGCGCACTACCTCCTGGAAAAACTGACCGAGCGGGCGAGGAAGGCGGGCGCTTATCTGCCCTTCAACGTCAACACCGCCTATCTCAACACCATCCCGGTGGAGCGCCAGGAGCGTTCGCCCGGCGATCTGGAAATGGAGCGCAGGATCCGCTCCTACATCCGCTGGAACGCCATGGCGATGGTGGTGAACGCGAACCGCGGATCCGATCTCGGCGGACATATCGCGAGTTTCGCTTCCGCCGCAACCCTCTACGACGTGGGTTTCAACCATTTCTTCCATGCCCCGTCCGAGAACCACGGCGGCGACCTCGTGTATACCCAGGGCCATTCCGCGCCGGGAATCTATGCCCGCGCTTTCCTCGAAGGCAGGATCAGCGAGGAGCAGATGCGGCATTTCAGGCAGGAATCCGGCGGGCAGGGGCTTTCCTCCTATCCCCATCCCTGGCTGATGCCTGATTTCTGGCAGTTCCCCACGGTTTCGATGGGACTCGGCCCCCTGATGGCGATCTATCAGGCCCGTTTCATGAAATATCTGCAGGATCGCGGCATCGCCAATACCGAAGGACGCAAGGTCTGGGCCTTCATGGGCGACGGGGAAATGGATGAACCTGAATCCCTGGGCGCGATCTCTCTGGCCGCTCGCGAAGGCCTCGACAACCTGGTTTTCGTCATCAACTGCAATCTGCAGCGCCTGGACGGCCCGGTGCGCGGCAACGGCAAGATCATCCAGGAACTCGAAGGAGATTTCAGGGGCGCAGGATGGAACGTCATCAAGGTGGTCTGGGGTTCGCGCTGGGATCCTCTTTTCGCCCGCGACAAGGACGGACTGCTCCTGAAACGCATGGAAGAGGCGGTCGACGGTGAATACCAGAACTACAAGGCCAACGACGGCGCTTATGTGAGGAAGCATTTCTTCGGCAAATATCCAGAACTCCTCGACATGGTCTCCAGCATGACCGACGAGGACATCTGGAGGCTCAACCGCGGCGGACATGATCCGCGCAAGGTGTATGCGGCCTATGCGGAAGCGGTGAAACACAAGGGGCAGCCCACCGTGATTCTTGCCAAGACCGTGAAGGGTTACGGAATGGGCGAGGCGGGGGAAGGGCAGAACACCACCCACCAGCAGAAGAAGATGGGCGAGGAGGCGCTGAAAGCCTTCAGGAACCGCTTCGACATTCCGATTTCCGACGACGTCATTGCGGAAGCGCCTTTCTTCAGGCCAGGCGAAGACAGCGAGGAAATGAAGTATCTCAAGGCGAGAATCGCCGCGATGGGCGGATCGTTGCCCGCAAGGCGTCAGAAAGCCGAACCGCTGGACACGCCCGCGCTTTCCGCATTCGAATCCTTCCTGAAGGGAACCGACGGGCGCGAAATTTCCACCACCATGGCTTTCGTGCGCATCCTTTCCATGCTGGTGAAGGACCCGCAAATCGGCAAGTTCGTGGTGCCGATCGTGCCAGACGAATCCCGTACCTTCGGCCTCGACGGTCTGTTCCGCCAGCTTGGCATCTATTCCTCGGTGGGGCAGTTGTATCAGCCGCAGGACGCGGGCCAGCTCATGTATTACCGCGAGGACAAGCACGGCCAGATCCTGCAGGAAGGCATCAACGAGGCGGGCGCAATGTCCTCCTGGATCGCTGCCGCGACCGCTTACAGCACCCACGGCATCAGCCTGATCCCCTTCTACATCTATTACTCGATGTTCGGCTTCCAGCGCATCGGCGATCTCGCCTGGGCTGCAGGCGATTTGCGTTCGCGCGGCTTCATGCTGGGCGGGACGGCGGGACGCACCACCCTGAACGGGGAAGGGTTGCAGCATGAGGACGGCCACAGCCATGTGCTCGCCTCGACCATCCCGAATTGCGTCGCTTACGATCCGGCTTTCGCCTATGAACTCGCCGTCATCATTCAGGATGGCATGAGGCGGATGTATCGGGATCAGGAAGATGTTTTCTATTACATCACGGTGATGAACGAGAACTACGCCCATCCTGCGATGCCGGAAGGCGCGGAACAGGGAATCCTGAAGGGAATGTACCTGCTCTCCGAAACCAGGACCAGCAAGTGGGCGGCCAAACCCAAGGTCCAGTTGCTCGGAAGCGGCACCATCCTGCGCGAAGTGATCGCCGCGGCGGAACTGCTGCAGCAGGATTTCGACGTGGGCGCGGATGTCTGGAGCGTGACGAGCTTCACCCAGCTCCGTCGCGAAGGTTCGGAATGCCAGCGCTGGAACATGCTGCATCCTCTCGAAAAGCCGAGGATGAGCCATGTGGAGTCCTGTCTGAAGGACAGGTCGGGCCCGGTGATCGCTTCGACCGATTACATGAAGATCCATGCGGATCAGATCCGCGCTTTCATCCACAAGCCCTACAGGGTGCTGGGAACCGACGGTTTCGGTCGTTCGGATACCCGCGAGAAGCTGCGCAGCTTCTTCGAGGTGGATCGCCATCATGTGGTGATCGCTGCGCTGAAGTCGCTGGCCGAGGAAGGCGCCATTCCCGCCGAGCAGGTGGATGCTGCGATCCGGAAATACGGCATCGACCCGGACAAACCCAATCCCGAGTCGGTTTGAGAGAAGGCAATCATGAGTCAGATTATCGAAGTGAAGGTGCCGGACATCGGCGATTTCAAGGATGTCGCAGTCATCGAATTGTATGTGAAGGCAGGCGACAGGATCGCGGTGGATGACCCGCTCGTCACCCTGGAAACCGCGAAGGCGGCGATGGAGGTTCCTTCCCCCAATGCGGGCCTGGTGAAATCGGTTTCCGTGAAGGTGGGGGACAAGGTCTCCGAGGGATCGACGATCCTGGTGCTGGAAGCGGAAGAAGTTGCGGTTGAAACGAAGATCGAAGCCGTGACTGAAGTGAAAACGGCGCCCGAGCCCGTGAAGGTCGAAGCCGCGCCTGCGAAGGTCGAAGCTGCGCCTGCGACGAAAGTCGTAGCATCCGAACCCATCCGCACCTCGCCCGGCACCCATGCCAGCCCTTCGGTGAGGAAATTCGCCCGTGAGCTCGGCGTGGATCTTTCGAAGGTTCGCGCATCCGGGCCCAAGGGACGCATCCTCCGGGACGATATCCAGTCCCATGTGAAGGGCGTGATGACTTCCCCCGTTCCGCAGGCTGCCGCGCCCGCGCCTTCGGTCGATTTCTCGAAATTCGGCCCCGTGGAAGAAAAGCCTCTGTCCAGGATCCAGAAAATTTCCGGCGCGAATCTCGCCAGAAACTGGGCTTCGATTCCTCATGTCACCCAGCACGACGAGGTCGACATCACCGAGCTCGAGGCATTCAGGAAATCGATGGCGGAAGAATACAAGAAATCAGGCGTTCGCCTCACCCTGCCTGCTTTCCTGATCAAGGCGTGCGCATCGGCCATGGCGAAATATCCGGCCTTCAACGCTTCCCTTTCCGGGGCGGACACCCTGGTTTTGAAGCAATACTGCAACATCGGCATCGCGGTGGACACTCCCGACGGTCTGGTGGTTCCGGTGATCCGGGATGCGGACAAGAAAAGCGTGCTGCAGATCGCTGCCGAACTCGGCGAGCTGAGTGCAAAGGCTCGGGAAGGGAAACTTTCGCTGGCGGAAATGCAGGGCGGATGTTTCTCGATTTCCAGCCTGGGCGGAATCGGCGGAAGCTTCTTCACGCCGATCATCAATGCGCCTGAAGTCGCGATTCTCGGTGTTTCGAAATCCGCGATGAAGCCCGTATTCAGGGATGGCGGATTCGTGCCGAGGCTGATGCTGCCGCTTTCGCTTTCCTATGACCACAGGGTGATCGACGGGGCGATGGGCGCGAAATTCATCGTTCATCTGGGCATGCTGCTTTCGGACATCCGCAGGCTGATACTCTGAGCCTGTGAATAAATTCGCTGCGCCCGTCGGGGTCTTCGGCGGAACGTTCGATCCGGTGCACTTCGGTCATCTTCGCCTCGCGCAGGAGATCGCGGAGCATTGCGCGATGGAAAAGGTGCGGATCCTGCCCGCCGGGATTCCACCCCATCGCAACCGGCCGCACTGCGATCCCGCGCATCGCTTCGAGATGGTGAGGATCGCCTGCACAGGCAATCCTCTTCTGGAGCCGGATCCGCTCGAAGTCGCAAAGGATTCGCCCTGCTATTCGGTCGAATCGCTGGAAAGGATACGGGAGGATTCCGGGAAGGAAACGCCGCTCTGCCTGATGGTCGGGGCGGACGCATTCCTGGGGCTGGCCTCCTGGCATCGCTGGCAGGAGATTTTCGGGCTCGCCCATGTCGTGGTCGCAACGCGCCCCGGTTTTCATCTCGCTTCCGGAATCTGCGATCCGCTGGCAAGGGAATTTGTGGAGAGGCTCGCATCCGGCCCGGAAGAGCTTGGCGCTTCTCCTTGCGGGAAAATCCTGCCCGTGGAAATCACGCTGCTCGACATTTCCTCTTCCCGGATCCGGGAATGCTTCGAAAGCGGCAGGAGCGCACGCTATCTTCTCCCGGATGGCGTGCTCGAATACATCGGGAAGAACGGACTTTATCGGAACAGGAATGAATGCTAG
>JABEVD010000240.1 GCA_013044025.1 Burkholderiales bacterium | reverse complement strand
TCCTGCTCCTTTCCATCGAAACCGATCTATGCGAGGGAAGGAATGCGGCTGGAGCAATACGAGCGCAGGATCGCAGCGGAATTCGACGCATCCTTCTTCGTTTCCGAACAGGAAGCCGACCATTTCAGGAAGATCGCCCCGGAATCCTCGCAAAAAATTCATGCCTATCTGAACGGAGTGAATGCGGATTATTTCTCGCCGGAAAGGGCATATGAAAATCCCTATCCTCCCGGGGAGGCCGTGCTGGTGTTCACCGGAGCCATGGATTACCGCCCCAACATCGATGCCGTGCTGTGGTTCGCAGATGAGGTTTTCCCGAAGCTTCCGGGAACGAGATTCTACATCGTGGGTTCCAATCCGGTCGAAACGGTGAGAGCGCTTTCCGGACGCCCCGGAATCCATGTCACCGGACGCGTCCCGGATGTGCGCCCCTATCTCGCCCATGCAAGGCTCGCCGTGGCGCCGCTCAGGATCGCAAGGGGAATCCAGAACAAGGTGCTGGAGGCGCTTGCCATGGGAAAAATGGTCGCAGCCTCCCCACAGGCGATGGAGGGGATTCCTGAAAACGCAGGATGCAGGGTTTGCAGCGATGCGCAGGATTTCGTGGATTCGATCGGTGAAATGCTCGATTCGCAGGCCTGCGCCGGAACCGGACGGGAATTCGTCCTGCGTCATTTCGACTGGGAAAGAAATCTTGAAAGAATCTCTTCCCATCTCGCGAGGGCCTCATGAGCGCGGACTGGAAACAGGCCGTCGCAGGATTGATCCTTGCCTTTGCAGCGATCTTCTGGCTCAACGCGGAAGTGATCCGCTTCACCGTTCATATCTGGACCTACAATGAAACCTACACGCACGGCTATCTGATCTTCCCGATCAGCGCCTGGCTGGTCTGGAGAAAGCGCTCGATCCTGGCCAAAATGAGGCCGCGCCCGGAATATTCCGGCCTCCTGCTGATGCTGCTCTGCAGCCTGGCATGGCAACTCGGCCACCAGGCTGACACCATGGTGGTCGAGCAGTATTCCATGATCGGCATGCTGGCCGCCTCGGTCTGGGCGCTGCTCGGCAGAAAAATTTCGAAACAGATCGCCTTTCCGGTGTTCTTCCTGTTCCTTGCCGTGCCCATCGGCGAGGCGTTCATTCCCTGGCTGATGGATTTCACTGCGGATTTCACGGTGAAGGCATTGCAGTTGACGGGCATCCCGGTATTCCGGGAAGGCACCTTCTTCAGCCTCCCGGACGGAAACTGGTCGGTGGTCGAAGCCTGCAGCGGACTGCGCTACCTGATTTCCTCGCTCACCCTCGGCATCCTGTATGCCTATCTGACCTACAGGAGCTTTATCCGCAAGCTCGTCTTCATCGCGATCTCCGGCATCGTTCCGATTTTCGCAAACGGGATTCGCGCCTACATGATCGTGATGATCGGGCATCTTGCCGGAATCAAATATGCAACGGGAATCGATCACCTGATTTACGGCTGGCTTTTTTTCGGGCTGGTCATGCTCCTCCTGTTCTGGATCGGATCCTTTTTCCGTGAGCCGGAAGAAGCTGCACCCGAAATCGTCCGGGAAACCGCTGAGGAAAGGCAACCCGCTTCCGGGTTTGCCTTGAACAGTGTGCTGCTCGTCGCGATTTCCGGACTATGCGGAATTTATTCCATTGCGCTGGACAAAATCATCGAGACCCCCCATCCCGTCATGCTCTCGGCCCCGATCATCCCGGGCTGGGAAAGCCATCCCGGCCCGCTCTACGACTGGACGCCGCATTTTCTGGGCAGCAAGGCCCGGCTCTCGTTCCATTTCGAGAAGAACGCACTGCCCGTTTCGCTTTATATCGGTTATTACCGGAACCAGCATCAGGATGCGGAACTCGTCACCTCCACCAACCGTCTGGTGGAAAGCCGCGATCCTGTCTGGGGAAATATCGGAGAGCATTCCAGGCGCATTCGAATGAACGGGGAGGAAATTCCGCTGATCCAGGCAAGGCTGAAATCTACGAATCATCGTCTTCTCGTCTGGAGCTGGTACTGGATCGACGGAAAATGGGTATCGAACCCCTATCTTGCCAAGATTCTGGAAGCCGAATCGAAGATGATCTCGAGGCGGGACGACGCAGCCGTGATCGTTCTGGCTGCCCCCTATTCGAACACACCGGATGAGGCGGAGAAAACCATCCGTGCCTTCCTCGCGTCTTCCCTTCCCGGGATCCGCAAAATGCTGCAAGGCGCGGCAGGAGAGCCATGAATCCCCCGCTGATCGCGCATGTCATTTTTCGGCTCGACATCGGAGGACTGGAAAACGGACTCGTCAACCTGATCAACCTGATTCCGGAAGATCGCTACCGGCATGCGATCCTCTGCCTGAACGGATATTCCGATTTCAGACTGAGGATCAGGAGAAGCGATGTCGAGATCCTGGACCTGAAAAAGCGCGAGGGACAGGATCCGGGAATGCATGTCAGGCTGTTCCGTGCATTGCAATCGCTCCGGCCAGACATCCTGCACACCCGCAATCTCAGCGCGATGGAAGCGGCCCCCACTGCGGCGCTTGCCGGGGTGAAAGTGAGGATACATGGCGAGCACGGGCGGGACATGAGCGATCTGGATGGTTCGAGCCGCAAATTCCAGTTGATGAGACGAGCCTATGCTCCTTTCGTGCACCATTTCATCGCGCTCTCCCGGGATCTCGAAAACTATCTCGAAGAGAAGGTGGGGATTTCCGATTCCAGAATCACCCAGATCTACAACGGCGTGGATACCGAAAAATTCCACCCTGGAAAATCCGAAGTCACCGCTTTTCCCCGTTCCGGGAAACTGGTATTCGGCACGGTGGGCAGGATGCAGTCGGTGAAGGATCAGACGACGCTCGCCCGCGCTTTCATCAGGCTGATCGAAATGGCGCCGCAATACCGGGATCAGGCACGGCTCGTCATGGTGGGGGAAGGACCGCTCCGAAACGAGGTTGCGAGACTGATCGAAAAGGCGGATCTTGCAGATAGCGTCTGGCTACCTGGTGCAAGGGACGACATTCCCGAAATCATGCGAAGCCTCGACGTGTTCGTGCTCCCCTCTCTCGCGGAAGGAATCTCCAACACCATCCTGGAAGCCATGGCGAGCGGGCTTCCGGTCATCGCCACCAGGGTGGGAGGAAATCCGGAACTGGTGAACGACGGCGAAAGCGGATTTCTGGTGCCACCCGCCGACCCCGAGGCCATGGCACAATCCATGCTAAGATACCTCGCCGATCCGGCCCTCGTCGCAAGGCAGGGCGTTTCGGCAAAACAAAGCGCCGACGAGCGTTTCAGCATGCAGGCCATGGTCGAATCCTACCTGAATGTTTACGACAGGCAGCTTGCCACAAGACGAAAGCGGATATAACCATGTGCGGAATCGCAGGCATCTTCGACATAAAGGGAAAAGCTGAAATCTCCGGGACCATCCTGGAGAAAATGAACCAGTCCCAGTTCCACAGAGGACCGGACGAAGGCGGCATCCATCTCGAACCGGGATTGGGACTCGCCCACCGGCGCCTTTCGATCATCGATCTGTCTTCAGGACACCAGCCGCTCTTCAACGAGGACGAAAGCGTGGTGGTGGTTTTCAACGGCGAAATCTACAATTTCGTCGAGCTCATGCCCGAACTCAAGGCGCTCGGTCACACTTTCAGGACGCATTGCGACACCGAAGTCATCGTGCATGCCTGGGAAGAATGGGGGGAAGCCTGCGTGCACCGCTTCCGCGGCATGTTCGCCTTCGCTCTATGGGACAGGAAAAGGGAAATCCTTTTCCTCGCGAGGGACAGAATGGGCATCAAGCCGCTCCATTACAGTCTGCTTCCGGACGGAAGGTTCATTTTCGGCTCGGAGCTCAAAGCGCTTGCCGCTCATCCCGGATTTTCCCGGAATCTGGATCCGCTCGCGATCGAGGAATATTTTGCCTACGGTTACGTCCCGGAGCCACGCACCATCTACCTGGACACCTTCAAGCTTCCTCCCGGACACACCCTCACCCTTTTCAGGGGAAAACCGCTGCAGAATCCGGTTCAATACTGGGACATCCCCTTCGAGCCGAACTGGACGATCAGCGAAGCCGATGCAAGAGAGGAACTCATCGCAAGGCTGAAGGAAGCCGTCGACATCCGCATGATCGCGGAAGTGCCGCTCGGCGCATTCCTCTCCGGCGGCGTGGATTCCGGCGCGGTGGTGGCGATGATGGCGGAACTTTCGAAAGACCCGGTCAACACCTGCTCGATCGCTTTCGGCGACCCCAAATTCAACGAGGCGGAATATGCCGAAAAGGTGGCGAGGCGCTACCACACCCGGCACAGCGTAGAGGAAGTTTCGCCGGAAGATTTCGAACTCATCGACCGGCTCGCCGGACTTTACGACGAACCCTATGCCGACAGTTCCGCGCTCCCCACCTACCGGGTCTGCGAACTCGCCAAAAAGCGCGTCACGGTGGCGCTTTCCGGGGACGGCGGGGACGAAAATCTGGCAGGATACCGGCGCTACCGCTTCCACATGATGGAAGAGAAGATGCGCTCCCTGCTTCCCCTCGGCATCCGTCGCCCGCTCTTCGGCTTTCTGGGCGCGGTCTATCCCAAGGCGGACTGGGCGCCGCGCGTGTTTCGCGCCAAAACCACTTTCGAGGCGCTGGCAAGGGATTCTGTGGAAGGCTATTTCCACAGCGTCTCACTCCTCTCCAATGGTATGCGCAGGAAGCTTTTCAGCAGAACTTTCCAGAGCCGCCTGCAGGGCTACGAAGCGGTCGAAGTGCTGAAGCGGCATGCGAAGAATTCCCCCACGGATGATCCGCTCTCGCTCATCCAGTATCTCGACATGAAGACCTATCTGCCCGGGGACATCCTCACCAAGGTGGATCGGGCGAGCATGGCGCATGCGCTGGAAGTCAGGGTGCCGCTTCTGGATCACAAGCTGGTCGAATGGGTTTCAGGACTTCCCCCGCATTTCAAGCTGAACGGCGCAGAAGGAAAATACATCTTCAAGAAAGCGCTTTCCAGCCACCTTCCCGAAGAAATTCTCTACCGGCCGAAAATGGGCTTTGCCGTTCCGCTGGCAGGCTGGTTCAGGGGGCCGCTCGAGCAAAAGGTGAAGGATGCGCTGCTGGGGCCGCGCCTGCTCGACAGCGGCCTGTTCGATGCGGATTATCTCAGGCATCTGGTGGAAGAGCATTTAGCCGGCCGCCGCGATTACAGCGCGCCGATCTGGTCCTTGCTGATGTTCGACTCCTTCCTCAATCTGGAAAACTGAGATGCGCATCCTGCATGTCCTCGATCATTCCCTTCCGCTCCACAGCGGCTACACTTTCCGCACCCTTTCGATCCTGAAGGCGCAGCGTGAGCTCGGCTGGGAAACCTTCCATCTCACTGGCGAAAAGCAGGGAAAATGCGCCGCCCTGGAAGAAACCGTGGACGGCTGGCATTTTTATCGCACCAGAACACAGCAAGGCATTCTTTCCAGGATCCCGCTCGGAAACCAGATTGCCGTCATGAAGGGCCTGAAGGAGCGGCTTTTCGAAGTCGTGGAAGAGCTCAGGCCGGACATCCTGCATGCGCATTCACCTTCGCTCAATGTATTCCCGGCCATCGAGGCGGGCAGGAAATTCGGCATCCCGGTCATTTACGAAGTCAGGGCATTCTGGGAAGATGCCGCGGTCGATCACGGCTCGACGAGCGAAGG
>JABEVD010000011.1 GCA_013044025.1 Burkholderiales bacterium | reverse complement strand
ACTTCCACCGGCAATACCGCAGGACCGGCGCTGAAGTTGTAAATCCTTGTCATGATTCCTCTTCCTCCGTTTCGACCACTTTTTCCAAACCTGCCAGTCTTTCGTCCGGCCCGAGATTGATCAGGGTGACGCCCTGCGTTGCACGGCTCATTTCCCTGATTTCCATCACGCGGGTGCGGATCAGCACCCCGCCCGTCGTGATGAGTATGATTTCGTCGGATTCCTCCACGAGGGTTGCCGCGACGACTTTTCCGTTGCGCTCCGAGGTCTGGATCGCGATCATGCCCTGCGTGCCGCGTCCGTGCCTCGTGTATTCGGTGATCTGGGTGCGCTTGCCGTAGCCGTTTTCGGTCGCGGTGAGCACCGACTGGTTCTCGTTTTCGGCGGCAAGCAGCGAAATCACCCGCGAATCTTCGGCAAGTTTCATGCCGCGAACGCCGCGCGCGCCCCTTCCCATCGGCCTCACGTCGTTTTCGTCGAAGCGCACCGCCTTGCCCGAATCGGAGAACAGCATGATGTCGTGATGGCCGCCGGTGACCCCCGCGCCGATCAGGTAATCCCCTTCGTCGAGGTCGAGTGCGATGATGCCGGAAGTCCTGGGGCGGGAGAATTCCGAAAGCGAAGTCTTCTTCACCGTTCCGTTGGAAGTCGCCATGAAGATGTAACGGTCTTCCTCGAAGGCCTTCACCGGCAGGATGGCATTGATCTTCTCGTTCTCGGCGAGCGGCAGCAGGTTCACCATCGGCTTGCCCCGACCGGTGCGGCTTCCCTGCGGCACTTCGTAGACCTTGATCCAGTAGACGCGACCCAGGCTCGAGAAGCAAAGGATGTAATCGTGGGTGTTGGCGATGAAAAGCCGGTCGATGAAATCGTCTTCCTTGGTGGAAGCGGCCTGCTTGCCTCGTCCGCCGCGCTTTTGCGCGCGATAGTCGTCGAGCGGCTGGCTCTTGATGTAGCCGCCGTGCGACAGGGTGACGACCAGATCTTCCGGAGTGATGAGGTCTTCCATGCAGAGGTCTTCCGCATTGGTCACGATCTCGCTGCGCCGCTTGTCTCCGAACTGGCCCTTCATTTCGAGGAGCTCGTTGGAAATGATTTCGTTGACGCGGGACGCCTTTGAAAGGATGTCGAGCAGATCGGCGATTTTTTCCATGATCTCGCCGTATTCGGAGACGATCTTGTCCTGCTCCAGCCCGGTGAGACGCTGCAGCCTGAGTTCCAGGATCGCCTGCGCCTGCACGTCCGATAGATGATAGCCTTGTTCCCTGAGGCCGAAATCCGCGGAAAGACCTTCCGGTCTGGAATCGATGGCGCGGGCGAGCATCTCCTCGACCACGGGAGAATGCCAGGGCCTTCCCATCAGCGCTTCGCGCGCAACCTGCGGGGTGGGGGAGGCCTTGATGAGGGCGATGATCTCGTCGACATTGGAGAGCGCGACTGCGAGCCCTTCGAGGATGTGGCCGCGGTCCCTGGCTTTCCTCAGTTCGAACACGTTTCTTCTCGTCACCACCTCGAAGCGGTGGCGCAGGAAGGCTTCCAGGATTTCCTTGAGATTGAGCAGCCGCGGCTGGTTGTCCACCAGCGCGACGAAATTCATGCCGAAGGTGTCCTGGAGCTGGGTCTGCTTGAAGAGGTTGTTGAGCACCACTTCGGGCATTTCATTGCGCTTCAGTTCGATCACGACGCGCATTCCGGTGCGGTCGGATTCGTCCCTGAGGTCGGAGATGCCCTCGATCCTCTTCTCGCGCACCAGTTCCGCGATCTTTTCCAGCAGGTTCTTCTTGTTGACCTGGTAGGGGAGCTCGTCGACGATGATCGCGTTGCGGTTTTCCAGTTCCTCGAAATGGGTTCTGGCGCGCATCACCACGCGGCCGCGTCCGGTCCGGTAACCTTCCCGAACGCCCGCCGTGCCGTATATGATTCCGGCGGTGGGGAAATCAGGGCCCGGCACGATTTCGATCAGGTCGTCGATGGAGATTTCCGGATCCTTCAGGAGCAGGATGCAGGCGTCGACCACTTCGGAGAGGTTGTGCGGCGGGATGTTGGTCGCCATGCCGACCGCGATTCCGGAGGATCCGTTGATCAGCAGATTGGGGATCTTGGCCGGAAGCACCAGCGGCTCGTTTTCGGAACCGTCGTAATTGGGGCCGAAATCGACCGTCTCCTTGTCGATGTCGGTGAGGAGTTCGTGGCCGATCCTGGCCATGCGGATTTCGGTGTAACGCATCGCCGCGGCATTGTCGCCGTCGACCGATCCGAAGTTTCCCTGACCGTCCACCAGCACGTAGCGCAGTGAAAAATCCTGCGCCATGCGCACGATGGTGTCGTAGACCGCGGTGTCGCCGTGGGGATGGTATTTACCGATCACATCGCCGACGATACGCGCGGACTTCTTGTAGGGTTTGTTCCAGTCGTTGGAAAGCTCGTGCATGGCGTAGAGCACGCGCCGGTGCACGGGCTTCAAGCCATCCCTCACGTCGGGCAGCGCGCGCCCCACGATCACGCTCATGGCGTAATCGAGATAGGAGTGGCGCATTTCCTCTTCGAGGCTGACGGGCAGTGTTTCTTTCGCGAATTGTTCCATGAATTAGGGATCGCCCTTGCTACAGAAGATATTGATTTGTTAAGTTTCGGAATGGAGCCAATCCCCGATTTTAACACGGAAAGGTCAATTTGCATGTCTGCTGCGACATTTGTGTTATGATTCTGTTACAACATGAATCCAAGAAAGCCCCCGAGGGGCTTTTTTTCTTTGAAAATGGCGATGGACATAGATCTTCTGGTCGAGGCGAGATGGGTGATCCCCGTCCAGCCCTCGCTCGTCCTGGAAAATCATGCGGTCGCCGTGAGGGATGGCAGGATCATCGAACTCCTTCCTGCTTCCGAATCCTCGAAATATGTCGCGAAGCGCCATGTGAAGCTTGCCAATCACGCGCTGATTCCCGGTTTCGTCAACCTGCACACGCATGCCGCGATGTCGCTGATGCGCGGCATGGCGGACGACCTTCCCCTCATGAAGTGGCTCTCCGAGCACATCTGGCCGACCGAGCGGATGCATGCCGGGCACGATTTCGTGAGGGACGGCACGCTGCTCGCCTGCGCCGAGATGCTGAAGGGGGGCACCACCACCTTCAACGACATGTATTTCTTTCCCGAGGCTGCTGCGCAAGCTGTCGATGAAGCCGGAATGCGCGCCGCGCTCGGCATGGTGGTGCTGGATTTTCCCACCCCTTATGCCGGGGATGCGGACGACTACCTCAACAAGGGGCTCGCGGCTCGCGACGAACATGCCGGAAATCCGCTTCTTTCCTTCTTCTTCGCGCCGCATGCACCGTATACGGTGAGCGACAAATCCTTTGGCAAGATCCTCACTTATGCATCCGAAATCGATCTTCCGGTTCATCTTCATCTCGCCGAAACAGCGGACGAGGTCGAATCGAGCCTGAAGGAGCACGGGATGGGGCCCGTGCAAAGGATGGCGAACCTGGGGCTTCTCGGTCCCGACCTGATCGCGGTGCACATGGTGAAGGCTTCGAACGAAGATATCGAAATCATGGCCGGACACGGCGCCCATGTGGCGCATTGCCCGACTTCCAATATGAAGCTTGCCAGCGGATTCGCGCCGGTTTCGCAGATGATCGAAGCCGGGATCAATGTCGGAATCGGCACCGACGGGGCCGCGAGCAACAATCGCTCGGACATGTTTTCCGAGATGCGCATGGCCGCTCTCCTTGCCAAGGGATCGAGCGGGCGGGCTGAAGTGCTTCCCGCGCATCAGGCGCTCGAGATGGCGACCCTGAACGGTGCGAAAGCGCTCGGGATGGAAAAGGAAATCGGGTCGCTCGAACCCGGAAAATATGCAGACATGGTCGCGGTCGAAATGGCAGGCTGCGAAATTTCTCCGATCTACGACCCCGTTTCGCACCTCGTTTATTGTGCGGGGCGGGAGCATGTGGATCACGTCTGGGTGGCGGGAGAAGCAAGGGTTGAAAAAGGAGGGTTTGTCTCGCTCGACGAGACGGCGATGATAAAAAGGGCGGCATTCTGGAAGGAAAGGATCGCCAGGACATAGAGGAAACGACAATGAACGTGGATCAGATCGAAATCGAGAAATTCAGTCACAACGCGCATCACTGGTGGGACAGGAACGGCGAATTCAAGCCGCTGCACGACATCAACCCGTTGCGCCTGGGGTATGTGGAAAAAAATGCCGGGATCTTGGGCAAGACCGTGCTCGACGTGGGCTGCGGGGGCGGGATCCTCGCAGAATCCATGGCGGCGGCGGGGGCCAATGTCACCGGGATCGACATGGCGGAAAAGGCGCTCAACGTGGCGAAGCTGCATCTTTTCGAAAGCGGCCAGAAGGTCGAATACGTGAAGACGCCGGTGGAGGATTTCGCGCAAAGCCGCCCGGGCCATTACGACGTGGTGACCTGCATGGAAATGCTGGAGCATGTGCCGGATCCGCAGAGCATCGTCTCCTCCTGCGCGAAGCTGGTGAAGCCGGGCGGTCATGTGTTCTTCTCGACCCTGAACCGCAATCCGAAATCGTATCTCTATGCCGTGCTCGGCGCGGAATACATGCTCAACATGCTGCCGCGCGGCACGCATGACTATGCGAAATTCATCAAGCCTTCCGAACTCGCGCATTTTTGCAGGAACGCCGGGCTGGAGATCGAGGATCTGGTCGGAATGAGCTACGATCCATTCGAGAAAAAATATTCGCTGGGACGGAATGTCGACGTGAACTACATCCTCTGGTGCAGGGCTTGAGGGCGGTCCTTTTCGATCTGGACGGCACGCTCGCCGACACCGCAGGATCTGGGGCTTGCGCTCAACCTCATGCGGCGGGCGCGCTCTCTCGAGGATCTTTCGCAGGACGAAATCCGCCCCCAGGTTTCGAACGGCGTGAAGGGGTTGCTCGGGCTCGGCTTCGGGATCTCTCCGGAAATGGAGGGATATGAGGCGATGCGCGTCGAATATCTTGCCCGTTACACGGAAAACCTCTGCAACGGCACGCGCCTTTTCGCAGGGATGGAAGAACTTCTGTCCGAGATCGAAAATCGCGGAATTGTCTGGGGGATCGTCACCAACAAGCCGATGAAATATACCGCGCCGCTCGTCGAAAAGCTCGGACTCGATGCAGCCGTGGTGGTGGGGGGGGATTCCTGTGCAAGGCAGAAGCCCCATCCGGATCAGCTTCTTCATGCCGCGCAAATCCTGAAAATTCCTGCCGAATCATGCCTTTATCTGGGGGATGATCGGCGCGACGTGGAAGCGAGCCTTGCCGCGAAAATGAAGCCCGTGATCGCCGCCTACGGCTATCTCGGCGCGGGCGGCATGGAATCCTGGGGGGCGGAAGGCGCGATCGACCATCCGCTCGAACTGCTGGATTACCTGTGAGTTTCGGTGCCGGGAATCTGGTTGAAATGAAAATCGCCGATCTTTTGGCCATGCCTGATCTGGAGGATGTCGAGCTGGAAATT
>JABEVD010000066.1 GCA_013044025.1 Burkholderiales bacterium | reverse complement strand
CGCAGGCTGTCCTGCATGATCTTCAGCGAATAAAGCAGGGAAGTCGTATCTCCGGATTTCAGTTCGAGGTTCATCGATAGATCGCCGGCCGCGATTTTCTGCACGGCTCCGGCCGCATAGGCAGGCTCTCCGCCCAGTTGCTTCATGAGCGCGCGGGTGATCAGGATACCGGTGCCGATTGCTACGAAGAGAGCGATGACCGATAGCACCATGATTTCGGTGAGCGCAGTGCCGGCTTCGGTAGCTGCGTTCCTGCCGCTATCGCTCATCAATTGCCCCTGGTAATCATTGAGTTTCAGGACAGTGGAGACGTAGGATTCCTGAAGGGATCTGACTTCCGAAAGCAGGAAAATCCTAGCCTCTTCGATCTGCCCCTGTTTCACCAGCTCGATGAATGCCTCCTGTGAATGGACATAGGCTGCCCTCGCATCGGTGACGCTCTTGAGCCGCGCCTTTCCTTCTTCCGTGGTGATGGTTTTCTGGAGCTTGTCCAGGTTCTCCAGGATTTTCTTTCTCTCCGGGTCGATCCTGTCGATTTCCTTCATGGCATCCTTCTTGTCCACGATCAGGCTGTTTCGCATCGACTGGGAGATGACGTTGATGCTTTCGATGACCTCGTTCGCCCATACTGTTTTGGGATATTTGTCGTTGACCAGATTGCCGATTTCAGAATTGAGCGAACTCAGACTCCTGATTCCGACCATGGCCGTTGCAATCAGGAGCAGGATGACCAGCCCGAATCCGATTCCCAGTCTCATGCTGACTTTCATGGCAAAACCCTCTCGATATCAATTCTGCGTGATCTTCACGAGCGCGCCCACGTCGAGGATCAGCGCAACCGTCCCGTCCCCCATGATGGTCGCAGCCGAAATGCAGTCCACTTTCCTGTAATTCGTCTCCAGCGCCTTGATCACCACCTGATGCTGGCCGAGCAATTCGTCGACCAGAAGCGCCACTTTCCTGCCTTCCGCCTCGATCAGGATCACGATGCCCTGATGGATTTCATGCACTTTCGGTTCGATGCCGAATATCTGGTGAAGCGCGATGAGGGGAATGTATTCCCCCCGAACATGCACCAGCCTTCCCTTCCCCGCCACGGTTTTGATCTCGGAAGGCCTGGGCTGGAGGGATTCGGTGATGAATGCGAGCGGCAGGATGAAGGTCTGGCCGCCCACCGCGAGCGACATGCCGTCCAGGATCGCGAGCGTAAGCGGCAGACGGATAGTGACGCGGCTTCCCTTTCCGGCGAAGGAATCGATCTCCACCTTTCCGTTCATCGCATTGATGTTCTTCTTCACCACGTCCATGCCCACCCCTCGTCCGGAAACGTCGGTGACCACATCGGCAGTGGAAAATCCGGGAGCGAAAACCAGTTGCCAGATTTCCTGGTCGGGCATGGCTTCGCTCACCTCGAATCCCTTTTCCTTCGCCTTGGCGAGAATTTTTTCCCGCGCCAACCCCATCCCGTCGTCGCTCACCGATATCACGATGTTCCCGCCCTGATGCGCGGCCTCCAGCGTGATCCGCCCCTGGGCCGGCTTGCCTTGCGCGATCCGCTTCTCGGGCGTTTCGATGCCGTGATCGAGGCTGTTGCGGACGAGATGGGTGAGCGGATCGGTGATTTTTTCGATGAGCCCCTTGTCGAGTTCGGTTCCTTCCCCGACCGTGACAAGCTCGACTTCCTTTCCGAGCTTCGTTGCAAGATCCCGGACCAGCCGCGGAAAGCGGCTGAAGACGAAACTGATCGGCATCATGCGGATGGACATCACCGATTCCTGCAGATCCCTGGTATTCCTTTCCAGTTGCGAAAGCCCGTTGGAGAGGCGATCGCTCATGGCCTCGTCCAGCCCTCGCGCAGTCTGGGCGAGCATCGCCTGGGTGATGACGAGTTCTCCCACCAGATTGATGAGCTGATCCACCTTGTCGATCCCCACCCGGATCGAGGCAGTTTCCGCGCCTGGAACCTTGTCGGTGGCGCGCCTTCCCCAGTTGACCTCTGCCGGGGGGGCGTGTTCTTCCTGTTTCGGCGCTTCGACCGGCTTCTCGGGGATCTCGACGAAAAATCCGTAACCCGGATCCTCCTGCTTCACTTCCGGAAGAGGCTCGAAAAAACCGTATCCCGGATCCTGCTCGTGTTCTGGAGGCTCGAAGAACCCGTAGCCGAGTTCCTCTTCGGAAATTTCGGTTTCCCCGCTTTGCGCGAAAAAGGAGAAAATCTCCTCGATCGCATCCTTGCCCGAATTCGTCTCGAGGGTGAAATTCCAGCGATTTTCTTCACCGGAAACTTCGAGGTTCCCCAGCCTCTTCAGGTCGGCGAGCAGGTTTTCCATCCTGATGCCCGCCAGGGTCAGGGCGGAAGGCGAGAAAAGGATGTGGAATCTTCTGGAAAAAAGCGGTTCGGACTGTTCCGCGTCGGTCAATTTGTGCAGTTTCGCAGAAACGACCGATGCGGCTTCCCGGTCGACTTCCGATCCGTGCTGATGACCGTCGAGTTGCCCACGCAACACATCGACCGCTTCGAGAAAAACGTCGATCATCGCGCTTCTGAGGGAGATCTCGTTCTTCCTCACCCTGTCCAGCAGCGATTCCAGGATATGCGTCACTTCCGTCATGTCGGTGAAGCCGAAAGTGCCGCTGTTCCCCTTGATGGAGTGGGCTGCGCGGAAGATCGCGTTGAGATCTTCCTGGGAAGGGGATGCGATGTCGAGCCCGAGCAGAAGCCGCTCCATTTCGTTCAGGTGTTCGGCGGTCTCCTCGAAGAACACCTGGAAAAACTGGCTCATGTCGCTCGTCATGATGTCCCTCAGCCGATGAGTTTCTTCACCACTTCCAGCAGGCGTTGCGGATCGAAAGGTTTGACGAGCCATCCGGTCGCTCCTGCCGCTCTTCCCTGCGTTTTCATGGCATCTCCCGATTCCGTGGTGAGCATCAGGATCGGAACCGTTTTGTATTCGGGCAGGCCGCGAAGAGAGCGGATCAGCGTGAGGCCGTCCATATTGGGCATGTTCTGGTCGGTGAGCACCAGATTGAAGAGCCTCGATTTCGCCTTGCCGAGTCCATCCTGACCGTCGCTTGCCTCGACCACTTCATATCCTGCGCTCTTGAGCGTGAATCCGACCATTTGCCGAATCGATGCCGAATCGTCCACGGCAAGTATCGTCTTTGCCATTTTGCCCTCTGTGTTTGTTCAGGTTAAAAAAGTTCTATGTCCCCGGATTCCATGTGGGTCTGGGAGACCGGATTGTGTTTCGTGCTGCGGATCATTTCCGTAGCATCCTCGATCGACTTGTGGAAGCGGGTCAATCTGGCGAGGCATTCGGAGCGGGAATTCCCCCTCCCCTCTGCAGCGGAAAGGGATAGACCTGCCAGGCTGCCGATGATGAGGTTGATGCTGTCGATCCGGGTGCGGATATGCCCCATCAACTGGGTGGCCAGATCCTGGAATTGCAGGGAAGTGATCGCCACCCTGACGTTCTGCTCCACTTCCCCGGCAATGGACGATACTTCGTTCACTGCATTTTCCATGCTGGAATTGAGCAACTGGATGTCTTCCATGGCATGATCCGCCTTGTTCTTGGATTGCAGTGCGCTGTTCATGTCCCTCGATGCCATCCTGACGATCGCCTTTTCGGCCGCCCCCACCGATTCGTGCACGGTATCCATCAGGGTGCGGATCTGGTGGCTGAAGCTGTTCGCCTTGTCGGAAAGCGCGCGCACTTCGTCAGCGACCACCGCGAATCCCCTGCCCGCTTCACCTGCCCTTGCTGCTTCGATCGCAGCATTCAGGGCGAGCAGATTGGTCTGCTTCGAAATTTCCTCGATCTGACCGAGCACGCCGACGATCTGTTTCACCACATCGGAAATGTCGTTCATCATGGTGACGAGGCTGGTCGCGGATGCGCTGGTCTCCACGGTGGTATCGACGAAAAGCTCGAGCGTCTTCGTCATCTCCTGAACGAAATCCTCGAAAGTGCCGATCGAAGCCTCCCTTTCGGTATGGATGTTTCTCCCCATGCCGAGCGCGATTTCCTGCTGTCTTCTGCTGCTCCCTTCCATGCCGGTGAAGCTCGAGACGAGTTTCTCGATGGCGTCGGCAAGCAGCGACTGGAGCTGGACGATTTCGGCCATACTTTCTCCGTTGAGCACGCTGAGTTGCTCGGAAAGCTGGGTGAAGAGTTCATGGGTACGCTGGCTCAACTGGCCGACCTCCCTGTCCACCGCATCCCATTCCTCCAGATGCCTGGACTCCATGCGCTTCATGGCAAGGAAATGATGGATCAGCCAGCCGAAATACACCACGCAAAGCAGTGCGAAATTGAGAAAATGCATTCCCGGGGAATGCTCCGCAAGGCTTTCGAGAAAGAACAGGATGGCAGCTCCCGCCAGCCCGACCATGGCGCCAACAGCAAGGAATTTCGTGGTTTCTGGTTTCTTGTTCATTTTTCGTCGTTCACCGGGTGCCCGGCGGCGAATCCGGGCGATTTTCACGTTCAATTATAGGCAGCATTGAACTCTTCCGTGCATTTTCCGGAAAGGCTGTTGCAGAAAAACATCGTATTGGGTAACGATTTAGAATGGTTACGGATGAATTTCGGCAAACTTGAGGGGTCTGCAACGGCAAAGCACGCAGGGTATACTGGAAATTTTGGAGGATTCCATGCAGATCGATCCGGATCTCCAGTCCGATGCGCACAATTACAGGCTGCTCACCAGCCTGGTGATTCCCCGTCCCATCGCCTGGGTGACGAGTCTGGGAGAAAACGGAGTCGTCAATCTCGCTCCCTTCAGCTTCTTCAATGCGCTGGGCGGAAAGCCCATGTATCTGATCGTCAGCATTGCGCAAAACGATTCGGGAGAACAGAAGGATACGGCGAAAAACCTGCTCTCGAAAGGCGAATTCGTGGTGAATTTCGTGACCGAAGCGCTGTTCGATGCGATGAATCTCTCCGCTGCGGATTTCCCTTCAGGGGAAAGCGAGCTTGCCGCAGCGGGGCTCGGCGCAGCCCCTTGCGTACGCATCGGCGTGCCCAGGGTCGCGGAGGCGGAAGCGAGCCTGGAATGCAGGCTGCACCAGACGCTCAAGCTCGGGGAAAACACCCTCTTCATCGGCGAAGTGGTGATGTTCCATGTGGCCGATCATCTGCTCGGAGAGGGCCTCAAGGTAAAAGACTTCTTCCCGATCGGTCGTCTCGGATCGCCTGCCGAATATTGCAGGACTTCGGACCGTTTCAACGTGCCCCGGATTTCCTACAAGGACTGGCTGTCTTCCAGATGATTGTCGCGAAGCGCTTCCAGAAGCTTTTCGTGGATGCCCCCGAAGCTCCCGTTGCTCATCACCAGGATCCGGTCTCCCGGTTTCGCCTCTGCCGAAATCGCTCGGACGAGGTCGTCCAGATCGGAAATCACGACGGCCTTTTCTCCGAGCGGGGCGAGCGCCGCCTGCGCATCCCAGCCGAGTCCGCCTGAATGGCAGAAAACCCTGTCCGCATCGGCAAGGGATGCGGGAAGCGCATCCTTCATCACGCCCATCTTCATGGTATTGGATCTGGGTTCGAGCACCGCAAGGATGCGGGACTTCCCGACCTTTTCGCGAAGCCCTGCAATGGTGGTTTCGATCGCGGTGGGGTGATGAGCGAAATCGTCGTAGACTGAAACGCCCGATTCGACCCCGCGCAACTCCATCCTGCGCTTCACGCTCACGAAACCCGAAAGCGCTTCGAGCGAAATCTCCGGCGGCACGCCGCAATGCCTTGCTGCAGCGATCGCGGCAAGCGCATTCGAACGGTTGTGCTCCCCGAGCAGATCCCATTCGAGCATTCCTTCGGGTTTGCTTCGGAAGAAGATCTCCGCTCCCCGGTCATTCGCTTCGGCCTGCCATCCCTCCTTTGACCCGAACCATTCGATCGGGGTCCAGCAACCCCGCTCGAACACCCGCTTCAGGCTCGCTTCGGCCGCATTCGCGACGCTGAGCCCGTTGGAGGGAACCGTCCGCACGAGATGATGAAATTGCGTTTCGATCGCCGCAAGATCCGCGAAGATGTCTGCATGATCGAACTCGAGGTTATTGAGGATCGCGGTTCTCGGATGATAATGAACGAACTTCGATCTCTTGTCGAAAAACGCGGTATCGTATTCGTCCGCCTCGATGACGAAAAATGGAGAATCCGAAATTCTCGCCGAAGTCCCGAAATTCTGCGCCACCCCGCCGATCAGAAAACCGGGATTCAGCCCGGCATGTTCGAGAATCCAGGCAAGCATGGAAGTGGTGGTGGTCTTGCCGTGGGTGCCCGCCACGCCGATCACCCATTTCTTCCTAAGGATGTTCTCGGCCAGCCATTGCGGGCCGGAAACATAAGGCAGATTCCTGTCCAGGATCGCTTCCATGAGCGGATTGCCGCGACTCACCACGTTGCCGATCACGAACAGATCGGGACTGAGGCCGATCTGCGAAGGATCGTAGCCTTCGATCAGATCGATCCCCAGATCCCGGAGCTGGGTGCTCATCGGCGGATAGACCGCTGCATCGCATCCAGTGACCTTGTGACCGGAATCCCTGGCGATCGCAGCGATCCCCCCCATGAAGGTTCCGCAAATTCCCAGGATGTGGATGTGCATGGCGATTTCCGGTCAAAACGGGAATTTTACCCTCTTTCCGAAGCGACTTGAAATCGGTTTCTCCTTTGCTATATTTTGAGAGAAAAAACTGCAATGCGGAGGAAATCATGGCAAACATTTCACGCTGGGATCCTTTCAGGATCGAACCTTTCGACGATGCGATCGACAACCTGTTCAGGGGATTCATGGTGAAGCCATTCAGCATGGATCTTGAGAAACAGTCTCCACGGATCAAGGTGGATGTGAAGGAAGACGAAAAGAACTACACGGTGCATGCCGACATTCCCGGAGTCAGGAAGGAAGACATCCATGTGACCGTGGATGGAAACCGGATCTCCCTGAGCGCGGAAGTGAAGAAGGAAGAGGAAGAAAAGAAAGGGGAAACCGTGATCCGGTCGGAACGCTATTTCGGCCAGGTGTTTCGCTCCTTCACGCTCGAACACGAAGTGGACGAAAATGCTACCAGGGCAAAATACAGCGACGGCGTACTGGAACTCACCTTGCCCAAGAAAGCGGTGGTGGAGGCGAAGCGAATTTCCATCGACTGATCGAAGGCTCCCTCCGGGGAGCCTTCATCGATCCGGCATTCCGCAGTAGAATCGGTCTTTTGTTCAGGCCAATCATGCTGGATCTCGATCCGCGCCCCGTCTGGGCGCATTTTTCCAGACTCTGCGAAATCCCCCGTTCCTCGCGCAACGAACAGGCGCTCAAGGATCATCTCGTCAAATGGGCGCAATCGAACGGGATCGAATCCCGCATCGATTCTGCCGGAAACCTCATCCTGAAGAAACCGGGCCTGGGTTCCGATGGCGTGATCCTTCAGGGGCATCTCGACATGGTGTGCCAGGCGAACTCCGGTACCAGCCACGATTTTCTGCAGGATCCGATCCGAGCCATACTGAGGGATGGATGGCTGGTCGCGGAAAATACCACGCTCGGCGCGGACAACGGCATCGGGGTGGCGCTCGCGCTTTCCGTTCTGGAAGATCGCAGCCTCGTCCATCCACCCCTCGAAGTGCTGCTCACCGTCAACGAGGAATCCGGCATGGACGGCGCAAGGGGGCTTTCTCCAGGAACCCTGGAAGGAAAATGGCTCATCAACCTCGACACCGAGGAATGGGGGCATTTCTATCTGGGTTGCGCGGGGGGAATTGATGTCGAAATCTCGAACGAATTTCCCATGGAAAAAATGCCGCAAGGGCATTCGATCCTGAAGATCGAGCTTTCCGGTCTCCTTGGAGGGCATTCCGGGATCGACATCCATCTAGGGCGGGGCAACGCCATCCTGCTTCTCTCCGAATTTCTGTCCGCGATGCCCGTCGATTTCGGGCTCGTCGAATTTTCCGGTGGAACCGCAAGAAACGCCATTCCCAGGGAAGCGCAGGCGCTCGTCTGCCTTCCCGAAGACTTCGCGGATTCCATTGCAAGCTTCGCTGCGGAATGGAATGAAAGGCTGAAGGAGCGATTTCCCCTGGAAAACCCGCTCCTTTGCGCAAAGAAATCCGGTCCGGACGCCAAAGACTGCCTCCCCCCTTTGCAAGGGAAGCGGCTCCTCGATTTTCTTCTCGCCGCAAAAAACGGGGTTTTCGCAATGAGCCTGGATTTTCCCGGCGTGGTGGAAACCTCCGACAATCTCGGCATCCTGACTCTTTCGCATGGAAGGCTTTTCGCAAATTTCAATGTGCGCTCCCTGCGGGACGAAAAGGCGCAAATTCTTGCAGAGGAAATCGCAGCAAGCGCGAAAGCGCAAGGGCTTCAGGCGATCCTCGCAGGAAGCTATCCGGGCTGGACACCGGACCCATCCTCGTTCCTTCTCGAACTGTGCAGAAAAACCTATCTTCATGAATTCGGTGAAGAGGCTTCCCTCCAGGTGATCCATGCCGGGCTCGAATGCGGACTTTTCGCATCGAGCCATCCCCTTCTCGAAATGATCTCTTTCGGCCCGGACATTCGCGGCGCGCACGCCCCGGGGGAACGGGTGGAAATCGCATCGGTGGAAAAATGCTGGAGGCTGCTGAATGCAGTGCTGAAATCGCTTTGCCCCTGATTTTCGAGACAGGAGACAAGACAATGGAAAACCACGATAATATCCGCTAGCCGTTCTCATCAGGGACGTGCGATCCATCAAGATCTGAAGGCGATATGTCTCTCGAAACTGTCAAGGAACTGCTCAGGAAGCACCGGCTGGTCGAAGGCATGGTGCACAGCCAGTCGCAACCCCGCAAGGAAGTGGTGGAAACCCTGGTGCATCGCCAGCATCTGGCCGCGCTGGAAGACCTGATTGGAAGGCTCTCCGCCAACGAGATCGGCAACATCCTGGAAGCATTGCCCGACGAGGATGCGCTGCTGTTGTGGACCATCATTCCGGAGGATCGCGAAAACGACATCCTCTGGGAAGTGTCCGACTCCCTGCGCGAAAAACTCGCCGGGAGCCGGGAACCCAACTTCAGGGAAAGCCAGATCAGCGCATTCAGCCTGGTGAACGGCAAGCTGCAGCAGCTCGAAATCGTCACCAGAAAGAATCGGGAGGGAGTGAAGCCGATCTGGATCGATCTGCTCAATGCAAGTCCCGCCCAGCGCGCCTATGTGGGAGACCACTTCAGGCTGAAGCTGCCCGATCCGGGGGATGCGGTCGACCTGGAAGTCAGCACCAGATTTCACGTAGAGGAAAACGAGGACATCCATCTTCGCGCCAATTTCCTGCTCGACAAGGAAGGACAATCCAGAAGCGTCCCCGTCGCATTCATCCTGCACGAGGGCATCCTGTTCTCGCTCCGAAACGAGGAGCTTCCGGTATTCAGGCTGCAGCGGCGCCGGGTGCGCACCCGGATCGGCTATGTATCGGACTGTTTCGACCTGCTCCTCGACCTTTTCGGAGCGGACGTGGAATATTCTGCCGACTCCCTGGAAGACATCTACAAGACCCTCAACAAGGTGGGAAGAAAGGTGCTTTCGGAGAACATGCCCGACAGCGAAGCTTCCGGCGTGCTCGCCAACATCGGCGAGGAAGAGGATCTCAACGGGCGCATCCGCAGCAACATCCTCGACACCCAGCGCGCGATCACTTTCCTGATGCAGATCCGGGTTCTTTCCCAGAATCAGTTGAACGATGCGAAGCAGATCCTGAAAAACATCGATTCGCTCAACAGCCACACCGCGTTTCTTTTCGACAAGATCAACTTCCTGATTGATGCGACCATCGGTTTCGTCAACATCAACCAGAACAAGCGCATCAATCAGCTTACCTTTTTCGGCGTGGTGTTCATGCCGATCAACATCATCGCCGGGATCGGAGGAATGTCGGAATTCTCGATGATGACGCACAGCGTTCCCTGGCCGGTCGCTTACGGTTCCTTCATTGTCGCGATGGTGCTGCTCGGCTGGGGAGTCTTTGTCGCCCTCAAGCATTACGAGGCGAAAGCTCTCAAGGAAGGCAAGGACAGGTTCCGCTAGATTTTTTCCCAGATCGTCACTTCCGAGACGGTGTGCTGGAATTTGTGTTTCGTCTCGCGGATGACGAAAGGAACTCCTTGCGGTTCCCCGATCATCCTGAAGTTCTTGCCCAGGATTTCCTTCAGCCCGTCCAGCGTCGAAACATTCTCCCCGTTGCGCTTGAATCCGCCGATCCATTCCTCCTTCGGAGTGTGCTCTTCGAGCCAGGTGTAGGGCGATGCGATCAGGAGGATTCCCCCCGGATTGATCCGCTCGTGGATGGTGGACAGGAATTTTCTCGGGCTGTAGAGCCGATCGATGAGGTTCGCTGCAAGAATCAGGTCGAATTCCCTGAAATGCGGCTTCAGGTTGCAGGCGTCCCCCTGCCAGAATTCGACTTTCTCTCTCGTTTCATCCAGCCCGTGTTCTGCAAGCGTCCTTTCGTGGAAGGAAACGAGCTCCCCTTCCTCGCAAAGCGTGTAACGCAGCACTCCATTCTTCGCGAGTTCTACGCCGAGGCCGATGAAGCGGGCCGAAAAATCGATGCCGATCACCCGGTCGAATTTTCTTGCGAGCTCGAAACTTGCACGTCCTGCTGCGCATCCGAGATCGAGCGCCCTTGTCATGGGTTTTCCTTCCATCGCGGAGATCGCGATTTCGGACAGCGCTTTCGAAAAATTGGGAACGCCGTAATACGATTCGCCGTAATGGAATTCGGCATATTCGGACAGAAGCCTGTCGGTCTCGTAACGGGAAACGGGGGCCGAAACAGGCGCCTCCGAGACGACATAGCGGAATCCCGCGTGCTGGAAGAAATGCCTCCTGAATGCGTATCTCGCGCTCCATAATGCCTCGTTGCCGGTGGAGATCCAGGATCCCCCCTTGATGAGGTTGTGGCGCCCGTCGTAGGTCGGGGTGGTGAAATCGTCGTAGAGCGGATGCACCCTGAATCCCTCGAAGGGATAGATCGGCGTTTCGGTCCACTGCCAGACATTGCCGATCACATCGTAGAGTTCACCGTGGGCAAATTCGTCCACCGGGCAGGAAGAAGAATAATGTTCGAGATGAAGGTTAGCGTCTCCCGGATTCGCATGCTCGTAAATCCTGTACCATTCGTCCTCGCCGGGAAGTCGATAGGGAAGGCCGGTCGCCTCGCGCTTCCAGTTGCAAAAAGCCCTCGCTTCGTGGCAATTGACTTCGACGGGCCAGTTCCAGGGCATCGGGATTTCTTCGGCCATCAGGCGCAGCCGGAAGCCGGTTTCTTCCTTCACCCAGAAAGTCGGGATGGAGGCCTTTGCGAAATTTCTCCAGGCAAGCCCTTCCTCTTCCCAGAAGCGCTCTTCACTGTAACCTCCCGATTGCACGAATTCCAGGAATTCGGCATTGCTGACGAGATGGCGCCCCGCTCTGAAAGCGGGGATTTCCGCTTCGTGCCTGCCGTATTCGTTGTCCCATCCATAAGTGGAATCCTTCTTTCCCAGGATGACCCGCCCGGCGGGAATGTCCACGAGATCGTTTTTCGGCGCGACCCCGCCCCTTCTGCAAGGCTGCCAGTCGAAATCAGGACGGACGTATTTCAGATCGTGCTGACGGAAAAGCACCGAAGAGGTTTCGAGATGAATGCGCTCGTGCTCGATTCCCATCAGGATCGGCCACCACGGGCTATCCCAATCGATGGGAAGCGAGATCGGCAGCCGGGTGATGAGCTTGTCGACCGCCTCCCGAACGCAGTCCCGGTATTTCCTCACCGCCTCGACCTTCGGCCAGTCATAGTTCGCTTCGTCCAGATCGTCCCAGCTCATTTCGTCCACGCCGATCGCGAACATCGATTCAAATTCCGGATTGATCCGCGCATCGAGGAGACCCGCGAGCACCAGCTTGTTGACGAAAAAAGTGGCGGTGTGGCCGAAATAAAATATGAGCGGATGGCGAAGCGGAATGGGCTTCACATGATACGCCTCTTCGTTCGCCAGGATTTCGAACAGATCCTCGTAGGTATCGAAGGTGTCGTGGAAATAGGCGCGGATTTCCTCGCGCTTTTCTTCCGGATCGCCCCCATCCAGAAGGGGCGTCCTGCAGGTGAATTCGTACATGGTTTCGTATCGATGTTTTATCTCGAATCAGTATAGCTTTCCGCAGGCGGCAAATGCTATTGCCAACCGAATTTGCGCAAATAGAAACGCTTCATCAGTTGCGTGAGCACCATGTAGCAGGCAAGGAATGCCGCGAGGATCGGGAAATAGCTCATGGGAAGCGCTTCGAGCTTGAAGTTTTTCGCGAGCGGCCCCATCGGGATGAAAATGCCGATCGCCATGATGGCCGCAGTGGTGAGCAGCAGCGGCAGGCCCGGTCTGCTTTCGATGAAAGGCACTTTCTGGGTACGGATCATGTGCACCACCAGCGTCTGCGTCATCAGGCTTTCGATGAACCATCCGGACTGGAACAGCGTCTGGTGCTCTGCGTTGTTCGCGCCGAAAACATACCACATGGTGATATAGGTTGCGATGTCGAAGATCGAGCTCACGGGACCGAAGTACACCATGAATCGCCCGATCTCGCCCGGATTCCAGCGTTGCGGGGATTTCACCAGATCGTCGTCCACATTGTCGAAGGGAATGGCGATCTGCGAAATGTCGTAGAGCAGGTTGAGGACCAGCAGATGCATCGGCAGCATCGGCAAAAAGGGAATGAAAGCGCTCGCCACCACCACCGAAAACACGTTGCCGAAATTGGAGCTCGCCGTCATCTTGATGTATTTGAGCATGTTGGCGAAAGTCTTGCGGCCTTCGATCACGCCTTCCTCGAGCACCATCAGGCTCTTTTCCAGCAGGATGATGTCGGCCGCTTCCTTCGCGATGTCGACCGCGGTGTCCACGGAAATGCCGATGTCCGCCGAGCGCAGCGCAGGCGCGTCGTTGATGCCGTCCCCCATGAAGCCGACCACATGGCCGTTTTTCTTCAGGGTCTTCACGATCCTGTCCTTCTGGTCCGGGGAGAGCTTGGCGAAGATGTTGTGCGATTCCACCTCGCGGGCGAGTTGCTCGTCGCTCATCTTTTCGATGTCCGCGCCCTTCAGCACGCCTTCCTGGGGAAGCCCGACCTCGCGGCAGATTTTCGCGGTGACGAGTTCGTTGTCACCGGTGAGCACCTTCACCGTCACGCCGTGCGCGGAGAGCGCCTCGATCGCGGGGGCGGTGGTTTCCTTGGGCGGATCGAGGAATGCGACATAGCCGATCAGCGTGAGCCCGGATTCGTCCGCGACTCCGTAGTTTTCGCGCTCAGGCGGCATTTCGCGTGTCGCTACCGCAACGACCCTGAGTCCGTCCTCATTGAGTTCGCGGGTGACTTCGCGGATGCGGTCGAGGAGTTCAGGGGTGAGATCGACGTCCGCCTCTCCGTGCCTGACCTTCGTGCTCGCGCCCAGCATTTCCTCGACGGCCCCCTTGCAGATCAGCAGATGGTGCCGGTCGTGCTCGGCCACCACCACAGACATGCGTCGGCGCTGGAAGTCGAATGGGATTTCGTCGATCTTCCTGAAATTGGCAGCCGGATTGAGTTCACGCTGGATTTCAGCATGATCGAGCACTGCGACGTCGAGCAGGTTCTTCAGGCCGGTCTGGTAGTAGCTGTTGAGGTAGGCGAATTCGAGCACATCGTCCGAATCCTCTCCCCAGATGTCGGTGTGTTTCGCGAGAAAGATCTTGTCCTGGGTGAGCGTGCCGGTCTTGTCGGTGCAAAGCACGTCCATCGCGCCGAAATTCTGGATCGCATCCAGCCTCTTGACGATCACCTTGTGACGGGAAAGGATCACCGCGCCCTTGGCCAGGGTGGAAGTGACGATCATCGGCAGCATTTCGGGAGTGAGTCCGACCGCGATCGACATGGCGAACAGGAAAGCCTCCACCCAGTCGGATTTGGTGAATCCGTTGATGAGCAGCACTGCGGGGGACATCACCATCATGAAGCGGATCAGCAGCCAGGCGACCTGGTTCACCCCCGACTGGAACTGGGTGGTGGCGCGGGAACCGGCCGTGACCCGCTGGGTGAGCGCGCCGAAATAGGTGCGGCTTCCGGTG
>JABEVD010000010.1 GCA_013044025.1 Burkholderiales bacterium | reverse complement strand
GGTGATCTAAGGCCGGAAAGGCCGAATTCAAGTCAGTCAGGCCGGGGCCGGCTAGTGTTCTCCTCCCCCCGATTTGCCGGCAAAGAAAGGCGGGCGGGCAAACCAGACGAAGAACATCAGCACCAGGAAGATGGCGGTGGATGCGAGGAAAATGTCGTTCACCGCGAGCATATAGGATTGGCCTTCCACCATTTTTTCCACCAGCGCGAAAGAAGGCATTTCCGGCATGCCGATCGAGTGCAGGCTCGAAAGCGTGTGTTGGGTCACCGGGTCTGAAAGCGAAATCTGCTCGGTGAGATGGCTGTGGTGCAGCGATTCGCGCCGGTTCCACAGCGCGACGCTGAGGGAAGTGCCGAAGCTTCCCCCCAGCACCCGCAGGAAATTGGAAAGGCCGGATGCGCTCGCCACCCGGCCAGGCGGCAGTCCCGAGAGCAGGATCGACATCAACGGAATGAAGAAGCAGGCCATGCCGATTCCCTGGAAGAATCGTGGCAATGTGAGCTGCCAGAAGGAAGCTCCGGTGTTGAAGGAAGCGGCCCAGTAGGTGATGCCGGCGAATACCAGGAAGCTGAAGCTTGCGAGAATCCTGAGATCGATCCGGTGCATGTTCTTGCCGACGATCGGGGAGAAGATCACGGAGAGGATGCCGATCGGGGCGGCGGAAAGCCCGGCCCAGGTGGCGGTGTATCCCATCTGCGTCTGCAGCCAGAGCGGATAGACCACCACGCCGGAAAAGAAGGTCATGTAACCCAGGCTGATCGAGATGGTCCCGATCGAGAAATTGCGCACGGAAAAGAGCGAAAGGTCGACCACCGGATGTTTGTCGGTAATCTCCCAAAGGATGAAGAAGGAAAGACTCACCGTGGAGATCACCGCAAGGGTCACGATCATCGAGGAATCGAACCAGTCCAGATCATTTCCCTTGTCGAGGAGAAGCTGCAGCGAGCCCACCCCCGCCACCAGCAGCAGAAGCCCCACCACATCGATCGGGCGCTTTTCGGTTTCTGTCTCCCGCTCCTTCAGGAGTTGCCAGGTGATGTAGGTCGCGAGGATTCCGACCGGGATGTTGATGTAGAAGATCCACGGCCAACTGTAATTGTCGGTGATGTAGCCTCCCAGGATCGGCCCGAAGATCGGCGCGAGCACCACCGTCATCGACCACAGGGAAAGGGCCAGCCCCTTTTTTTCGTTCGGATAGTTGGCGAGCAGCAGGCTTTGCGACAGCGGGATCATGGGGCCGGCCACCGCGCCCTGGAAGATCCTGAAAACGACCAGCATCGGCAGGCTGGTGGACAAGCCGCAGAGGGTGGAGGCCAGGGTGAAGAGCAGGGTGGCCGCTGCGAAAAGCTTCACTTCGCCGAAACGCCTCGCGAGCCATCCGGAAAGCGGAAGCGAAATGGCGTTGCTCACGGCGAAGGAAGTGATCACCCAGGTTCCCTGATCCGGACTCACCGCGAGGTCTCCTGCGATGGTCGGGATGGAGACGTTGGCGATCGAGGTGTCGAGCACCTGCATGAAGGTCGCAAGCGAGAGCGAAAGCGTGAGCAGGGCGAGCGATGCGCCTTCGATGGGCGGCTTCATCAGCCGTTTTCCCTCAGGATCCTGGAGATGATTCGATCCGCTTCCTCCTGTCCGCCATCATAAATTGCGGTCGAGTCGGCGGCCGATTCCCGAGGCGCGGATTGCAGGACCGGGCCACGCTCGTCATGCGCATCGACCGTTGCGATCATCGAAAGGCCGATCCTCAACGGATGCGCTTCGATCTCCTTCGGATCGAGCGCAATCCTCACCGGAAGCCGCTGCACCACCTTGATCCAGTTTCCGGTCGCATTCTGCGGCGGGAGTAGGGAAAACACGCTGCCGGTTCCCGCGCCGATTCCCTGCACCTTGCCGTGAAAAACGGTTTTCTTTCCATAGAGATCCGAGGTGAGTTTCACCGGCTGGCCGATGCGGATCCTGCTCAACTGATCTTCCTTGAAATTGGCGTCGATCCAGATCCTGTCGAGCGGGACGATCACCATGAGCGAATTTCCCGGCGCAATGCGTTCTCCGACCTGCACCGAGCGCTTGGCGACATAGCCCGATGCCGGGGAGGCGATGGTGGTCCGCTTCCAGGCGAGCCAGGCTTCCTTCAGTCTGGTCTCGGCGGCGAGCACTGCGGGATGGGTCGTGAGCGTGGTGTTCGCAACCGCAGCGAGCGAGGAGGCATGGCGGTGATTGGCCGCATCGAGTGCGGCCTTCGCCGCATCGAAGCCGTCCTGCGCATGCTGCAGTTCCTCCTTCGAAACCGCATGCGCCGCGATCAGCGACTTTCTCCTTTCCAGATCGGCTTTCGCCTTGGCATATTCAGCCTGCCTCGATTTCACTTCCGCACCGAGCTCGGAAGAAACTTCGTAGAGTTGCTTCACCTTGCGCACGGTCTCGGCAAGATCGTTTTCCGCCTTGGAAAGCGCGATCCTGGCATCGGTCGGGTCGAGCGCGACCAGCGTTTCTCCCGCCTGAACCCGGTCGGTTTCATCCGCGAACACCGATTCGACATTGCCCGCCACCTGCGGCATCAACTGCACGAGGTTGCCCGTGACATAGGCGTCGTCGGTGCTCTGGAAATACTGCCCGTATGCGAACCAGTAGAGCGAATACGCCGCCGCCGCGATGGAAAAGGCCGAGCCCAGCCCGAGCAGCATGCGTTTTCGTCTTGAACCGTTCTGCCTATCTGCCATTTTTCACTCCGAATTGGTTGCCAGGCGCGCCGCCCAGAGATCTGATCATGGAGAGCACTGCCTGAAATCGTTTTTCCTCGAGATCCGCCCCGACATTCTGCTCGACGTGGATGGGCGATTCGGTCTCGAGGACGGAAAGCTCGTCGCCGACTCCTGCCTGGAATCTTGCGACTGCGATCCGGTGCGCATTCTTCAGCGCGGAAAGCGCCTTGCGCTGCTCGGCAATTTCTGCGGATGCCGAGTCCAGGGAAACCTTCGCGGCATGCACGTCGCGCATCGCCCCGATCACCATGCCGTTGTATTGTTCGACTTCGATGTCGTATTCGGCATATTTTTCCCTGAGGTTCGACCTCAATTGTCCGCCGCCGAAAATCGGCAGATGGATGGCGGGGCCGAAAGAATTGATCTGACTTCCCCCCTTGAGCAGGTTGCCAAATCCGATGCTCTGGGTGCCGACGAATGCGGAAAGATCGATGTTCGGGTAGAACTCCGCCTTCGCGACCGCGACCCTGTGACGGGATGCTTCCAGTCTGAGCTTCTGGGCGAGGATGTCTGGGCGAAGTCCGATCCCGTCCGCCGGAATCGAAGCGGGCAGCACGGGCGGAACATCCCTTCTCGGCTCGATTTTCTCGCCCGCTTCGGGCGGTTTTCCGAGAAGCGCTGCGATCTGCGCCCGGATCAGCCTGCTTTCCTCCTCCAGTTCGGTGACGGCAAGTTTCGCGCGGGCTTCCTCGCCTTCATACTGCTTCACCCTGAAATCGGATTCGAGCCCTTTCGCTTCGCGGAGCGAGACGAGTTCATGCATGCGTCTTCTCTGCCGGAGCGATTTCTTCAGGGTGGCGATTTTTTCAAAGTCAGACTGAAGCCTGAAATATTCTCCTGCGATCGCGGTGCCGAGCACGAGTCTCGCTTCCCTTTCCTCTTCGATGGCAGCGTTGGTTTCGCTGATCGCGGCTTTCAGCGCCTCGCGGTTCTTTCCCCACCAGTCGAATTCATAATCGAAACCGAGCGTCGCCTGGGCGAAATTGAGCGTGCTTCCGCCCAGCGGCGGGGGGAAATAGCCGGTTCCGCTGATCCTCTCCCGGACTGCGGAAGCGTCGGCTGCGATCTGGACGAATTGCGCCGATCTTGCGATGCCGGCTGCGGCGCCCGCCCTGCGAATCCTCGCCCTCGCCACCCGGATGTCCGGAGAAGAGGCCAGGGCTTCCCGGATCAGGCCGTCCAGTTGGTCATCTCCGAACAGATTCCACCAGTTTTCCCGGAGGGGAAGTTCCGGCGCTTTCACCGCAACCGGTTTCGATCCGGCATGGATGCCCGAGTGGCCCGCGCAACCGGCCAGCAGCGGCAGTAGAAAAATGAGCGTTTTCAGCCTGCGCATGGATCCCCTTCCGGCGTGATTTCGTCCAGCCTGCCGAGCAGCTTGCGCAACAGCCGTCCGAAGGTTTCGATTTCTTCTGCGTCCAGCGCCGACCAGACTTCCCGGTAATGCTGCCATTGATGGGGCAGCACCGTTTCGACCAGATTTTTCCCGGCTTCGGTGAGCGAGAGCTCGATCCTGCGCCGGTCTTCCGAACTGGCATTGCGTGATACCCAGCCCTTTTCCACCAGTTCGTCCGCAAGGCGAGTGATGTTGGTCCGGGAGGAGGTCATGGCATAGCTCAGATCGCAGGGATGGATGGCGTTTTCCTCTGTCGCATGGATCATGATGAGGGCGAGCCAGGTCGTCCCGTTCAGCCCGAAGCTGGAAAGATTCTGATTCTGCCGCTCCTGGGCGAGCTTGAAAACGTGGAAGAAAAGCCGGTTCAGCACGATTTCGTTCCTGGGCGAGCCGGGATGGAGACCGGTGAAGCGGTTGATTCTTTCCTCGAACGGTTCGAAAGAGGAAGTCATGGTCCTGTCGCAAATTAGTTCATGTATTGATTGTAACGTGCGAAATCATATTGTCAATCCGATGGGCTATATTCACATCAGGAGGGAAGCATGTACGAAGGATTGACTCAGGAGGAAGCGCGCGCAACACTGGAACGGGATGGCTACAACGAGCTGGCCCCTCCCGAGCGTCGCGATCTCTGGAAGATCGCGCTCGAAGTGATGAAGGAGCCGATGTTCCTGCTGCTCGTCGCCTCCGGTTTCATCTATTTCTTTCTGGGCGATATGGGAGAGGCTCTCGCCTTGCTGTTTTTCGTTTTCGTGGTGATGGGCATCACCGTGTACCAGGAAAATCGCACGGAAAGGGCGCTTTGTGCCCTGCGCGACCTCACCAGTCCCAGGGCGAACGTGGTTCGCGAGGGGAAGGATTGCAGGATCGCGGGCAGGGAAGTGGTGGTGGGAGACATCCTGCTGCTTGCCAAGGGGGACAGGATCCCGGCCGATGCCGTACTCCTGGAATGCAACGATTTCTTCGCCGACGAATCCCTGCTCACCGGTGAATCCGCCCCGGTGAGGAAGTTCCCGTCCTTTCCGATCCATGCGGGAACCATGGTCACGCAGGGAAAGGGGGTGGCCAGGGTGAACGCAACCGGCGCGGCGAGCGGGATCGGCAGGATCGGACTCGCCATCCAGTCGGTCGAACCGCTGAAAACGCCGCTGCAGCAGGAAGTGGCGAGATTCGTGAAAAATCTCACTTTCGTCTCTGCGCTGCTCTTCGTCATCCTGGTCGTCTCCTACGGAATCCTGCATGCCGACTGGCTGAATGGCCTGCTGGCCGGTATCACCATGGCGATGGCCATCCTCCCGGAGGAATTTCCGGTGGTGCTCACGGTGTTTCTGGCGCTGGGCGCCTGGAGAATCGCGAAAAGCCAGGTGCTGACGAGGCGTCTTCCTGCAGTGGAAACGCTGGGGGCGGCGAGCGTATTGTGCGTGGACAAGACCGGCACCCTCACCGAAAACAGGATGTCGGTGGCAAGCCTTTGCTCGGACGGGCGTTTCCTGGATTTTTCCGAAGCAGGAGCGCTTCCGGAGGAATTTCATTCCCTGGTCGAATACGGGATCCTCGCCAGCGAGGTCGATCCTTTCGACCCGATGGAAAAGGCTTTCCACGATCTGGGAGAACGTTTTCTGCTCGAAACCGAACATCTCCACCAGGACTGGGAGATCGTGCACGAATATTCCCTGTCTCCGGAACTGCTGGCGATGTCCCATGTCTGGAAATCCTCGAAGAGGGGGATTCATGCGGTCGCGGCAAAGGGATCTCCCGAAGCGATTTTCAGCCTTTGCCATCTGGAAGGAGAAGAACTCAGGGAATGGAACGATCGGGTCGGGAAGATGGCTCAACAAGGCTTGAGGGTGCTGGGGATCGCAAGCGCCATCCATGCCGGGGAGGAATGGCCCGCCATCCAGCACGATTTCGAATTCCGCCTGGAAGGACTTGCCGGACTTTTCGATCCGGTGCGGGCGGGCGTTCCGGATGCGGTGCGACAATGCAGGGAAGCGGGGATCAGGGTGGTCATGGTGACCGGAGACAGCCCGCTCACTGCGGGTGCGATTGCAAAACGCATCGGAATGGGAAGCGAAACCCTGACCGGCCCCGAGCTCGATGCCATGGAAGAAGCGGAATTCGAGAAAAGGGTCGGAAGAATCGACATCTTCGCCAGGGTCGTGCCATTGCAGAAGCTGAAAATCGTCGATGCGCTGATCAGGCAGGGCGAGACGGTCGCGATGACCGGAGACGGAGTGAACGATGCGCCTGCGCTCAAAGCCGCCCATATCGGCGTGGCGATGGGGCGCCGCGGCACCGACGTTGCGCGCGAGGCCGCATCCCTGGTGCTGCTCGACGACGATTTTTCCTCCATCGTTCGCGCAGTGAAGCTCGGAAGAAGGATTCATGCCAATCTGGGCAAGGCCTTTTCCTTCAGTTTTTCGGTGCATGTTCCGATCGCCGGCCTTTCGCTGATTCCAGTCTTCATGAATTGGCCGCTGATTTTTCAGCCGGTGCACATTGCCTTTCTCCAGCTCATCATCGATCCGGTCTGCTACCTGGTTTTCGAGGCGGAAGAGGCGGATGCTTCCGTGATGAAAGCGCCTCCGGGAAAACGGGATGCGCCGCTGCTCGGTGCATCTGCGATGATCGGAAGCTTCCTCCAGGGTGGAATCGTGCTCTTGTCGGTCATCCTGCTGTATGCGGGCAATCTTCCGGAAGGGGCGGAACATGCTCGCGCCATGGCTTTTTCCGCACTGGTCTTCGCCAACCTCGCCACCATTCTCGCCGGGCGTTCCGATTCGATGCTGGCAGGATTGCGCAAACCCAATCCACTCCTGTGGTGGGTCATGGGGGGCGCTTTCAGCGGATTGCTCGGGGTGATCCATTTCCCGTTCTTCCAGCGGCTTTTCGGGTTTTCCTCGCTCGATCCGGCCGACCTGTTGCTGTCCTTCGCGATCGGCACCCTGAGCGCGATATCCTACGCATTGCTTCGCAATGCGCGCTGACCTGCTGCTTTTCGTCTCTGGCGCATGGATGTTGCAGTTTCAGTCGCGTCTTCCCGCAGCATCCTGGGCCTGGCTGCTGATTCCGGGAATGATCCTCGCCCTGTGGGCAAAGGGCATGGCGAGGAAAATGCTGCTCGGAGCCTGTTTTTTCGCGGCGGGATTTCTTTATGCCGCAGCGATGGCGCAAATCCGTCTCGCCGATGCCCTTTCCCCGGAATGGGAGGGCAGGGATGTGGTGGTAGAAGGCGTGATCTCCAGCCTTCCCGTTCCGGGCGAGAAGGCGGATCGATTCGAATTTTCGGTGCGAAAGACCGTTACGCAGGGCGCTGCGATTCCGGAAAAAATCCTGCTCAGCCGCTATCTCGAGCCCGGGCTTTCGCCGCTCCATGCCGGTCAGAAATGGCGCTTCATGGTCAGACTGAAGCGACCCCACGGCAATGTCAATCCGCACGGGTACGATTACGAAGGCAGGCTTCTCGAGGAAGGCATCCGCGCGACTGGCTATGTGCGGAACGGCGTGTTGCTCGACGATTTTGTCCCGAGCCCGGGCACCCTGATCGAGCGCGCCAGGGAGGCGATTCGCGACAGGATTCTGCAAAAGCTGCGCAATCTTCCCCATGCGGGGGTGATC
>JABEVD010000065.1 GCA_013044025.1 Burkholderiales bacterium | reverse complement strand
GCACAGAACGGACCTCTGGATTTTCGTGCCGGGCAACCATGTTTTGCACAAAACGGCCAGATTCCCACCGCCGTTGAACACTGGGTTTCCAACCTCAGATTGCAAATAGCCGAAAAATGCTTGGGCTTGCTACATTCCGTCCGGCATTCTGACCAGCCTGAGATCGCTCCTCACCTCGCCGCCGTTCAGCCACGCCTCGACCGACTCGATGAACCAGCCGGGGCGGTTGGGGTGCCCCTGCATCACATGATATTCGGCGAAAGCGCTGCCGTCGGAATGAAACAGGACCACCCCCGCCCGGTAATGCGGGGAAGGATGGAACGAGGCGAGCAGGGTCTCCTTTCCGTTGTACAGATCGTTCTCCAAAGAGAATTTTGCCGAGGCGAAAGGGGGAATTTCCGGTGCCCGAAGCCCCAGTTGAGAGACCCTATCCCTGAGCGCAGCAAGGAGCCGCTCCCCCTGTGCGCTCGAAGCAGAAATGCGTTTTGCCAATTCCATGATGCTGTCCCGAAAAAAACCGCCGGCTGCAGGCCGCGGCAATCAGACCGGACGGTTGTCAGGAATGCGGATCGGGCCCATTTCCGCCTTGCCCGCCTCGAAGCTCGTCACGGGGAGCTTGCCCTTGTACTTCGCCGCAGCTTCCTGGATCTTGTCGAGCTTGCCGGCGGTATCCAGCTTCTTCAAATCGCTTCTCTCGACGCCGATGAGATCGAGAAGCTCGTTGTAGACAGTGGCTTCATCCAGGGGCAGCACATTGAAGGGAATTCCTTCCAGGGTGATCGAATATTTTTTGGAAATATCGACATTGCCGGCGAAGGCGAAATATTTCCCGTCCGGCTTCAAAAAATCGGCGAACACTTCCCGCAGATTTTCCAGATAAGCCAGCGAATCGAGCTCGCAGGCGAGGAAATCGAGATGACCGCCGGTTGCAGCGAACATGGTCTGGAATGCGGCGATCTCGGGCGGTCTCGCCTCGTCTGCGACCTGGGCGGCTAATTTGAGGGCGATCTCGCCGCGAAAACCTTCTTCGGCTTTCTTGAGCGCGCCTTTGAATACCGGGGAGAGCAGGCGTTTTTGCGATTCCAGCGTTGCGATGATTGATGTGCTCATGTTTTTTCCTTGAAATTGAAAATATTTCCGCTTCAGCTCCAGACTTCTTCTGGAACCCGCAGCCTTTGTACGGGCGAATTGCCCAGCAGATGTTCTGCTACGATCGCTGCGACATCGTCCTTTTTCACTCCGCCATACATGATTCCTTCCGGATAAACCAGGACGTTTGGACCACTGGAACAAGGGCCCAGGCAGCCGGTTGCAGTGAGGGCGAAGCTGCCCCACAGCTTTTTCTCTTCGAATTGACGCAGGAATTCCTGGAAAACGAGGGCTGCGTCGCCCGATCCGCAGGAGCCGCGCGGGTGCCCTGGAGGACGGGATTGGGTGCAAACGAAAACGTGTTTTTTGGGCATGATTTTTCCTTAACCGAACTTGAAGAGGATTCCGTAACCGCCGCGCGGATATTCCCATTCCACGTTGCGAAAATCGTCGCAGATGATCCGGCAGCTTCCGCATTCCAGGCAGCCGTCGGTGATCAGGGAAACATTGCCGTTTCCCTCCGCCTTGTAGCAACTCGCCGGGCAAACCCGGGTGCACTGCTGCGTCCTGCATTCGCTGGCGCAAACCGAAGGGTCGACGATGCTGATATGCGGCCGGCCATGGTCGACCTTGTAGCGGTTCTGGAACAATTTTTCTTCGACATTGACATTCATCGCAAAGCCCTCCACATCTTGTAAGCGTCCGAAAGCAGGCCGGGCAGCGTCCGGCTCCTGGTGAAACTCCTGAGTATTTCGCGCTCCTTGCTCTTTTTATCGCCGCCGTCGACGGTGAGCATGGTCCTGGCAGCATTGTTCAGAAGCTCTGGATAGGTCGTGAAGAACTGGGGATTGGCATGGAAGACCCCCGGCATGTCCCTGTATTTCGCAAGATCCTTCATCACGAAGCTGTCGTCCAGGCGCGAGCGGTAGGAAGCGAGATTGGCGCTGGTGAAATCCTTGCCCGCCCGCTTCAAATCGATGACCGTTTCGGCGGCAAGCCTGCCGGTGGTCATCGCCAGATTCGATCCTTCCCGATGCACCGCATTGACGAACATCCCCGAATCGCCGACGATCATCCAGCCGTCGCCGCAAATCTGCGGCATTGCGCGCAAACCGCCTTCCGGAATGAGGTGGGCGGTGTATTCCTTCATCTCTCCTCCCTGGATCAGGGGCTTGATCGCGGGATGATTCTTCATCCTTTCCAGCAGCAGGTAGGGAGGGATCCGCTCCTTCTTGAAGTCGGAGAGCATGCAGCCCACGCCGATGGTGATGGATTCCTGGTTGGTATAAAGGAATCCGGTTCCCATCATTCCCTGGGTGATCTTGCCGATCATTTCGATCACCACCCCTTCCCCTTCATTGACATTGAAGCGGGATTCCACCGATTCCTGAGGCAAAAACAGAATTTCCTTGACCGCAAGCGCGACATCTCCCGGATTGAGTTCGGGATGGAATCCGGCCTTTTTCGCCAGCAGCGAATTCACCCCGTCTGCCAGAATCACGATGTCGGCGAAGACTTCTCCCTGCTCGCGGTCGGTGCGCACACCCACCACGCGTTTGCCGTCCATGATGAGGTCGGTGACGGTGGTCTCACAGATCACCAGGACGCCCTGTTGCGCCACCTTCTCGGAAAACCATTTGTCGAACTGGGCGCGCAGAATCGTGTAACGGTTGTAAGGCTTCTGGTTGAAAGCGTCGGAACGGTAATGCGTGCCGATGTAGGAATCGTCGTCCAGCACCCACATCCTCTGTTCGATGATGTGCCGCTCCAGGGGCGCTTCATCGCGAAACTCGGGAATGATCCTCTCCAGCGCGTCCGAATAGAGGATCGCACCCTGTACGTTCTTGGATCCGGGATATTCGCCGCGCTCGATCTGGAGGACCGAGAGTCCGGCCTTGGCCAGGGTGTAGGCTGCGGCATTGCCGGAAGGACCGGCGCCGACGACGATGCAATCGAATTTTTCCATGATGCTCTCCTATGCGACCACCGCCTTGCGACCGTGAAGTTCCTTGCGGAAGGCTTCGGTCAGTGCAGGCAGGATGGTCATGGCGTTGCCGACGATGCCGTAAGTGGCGAAATCGAAGATGGGCGCGTTCGGGTCGGAGTTGATCGCGACGATGACGTCGGAAGAATCCATGCCGACCCGATGCTGGATTGCGCCGGATATTCCGGCGGCGATGTAGAGCTTGGGGCGCACCGTCTTCCCGGTCTGCCCCACCTGGCGCTCCGCTTCCACCCAGCCGGACTGCACCACCGGACGGGTCGCGCCGACTTCTGCGCCCAGAACGCGTGCCAGATCCCGCACAAGCTGGAAGTTCTCCTGCTTCTTCAATCCCTTGCCGCCGGATACGATGATGTCTGCATAGGCGAGGTTGACCTTGTTGCTGTTCTCGTCCGGAATGAAATCGAGCACCTTGGTGACGATGTCGGTCTCCAGCAAGGACAGCGTGGCTTCGATGATCGCACCGCTTCTCGACTCATCCCTTTGCGGCATCGCCATCACCCGGGGCCGCACCGTCGCCATCTGCGGACGGTAGTTGAGCGTCTGGATGGTGCAAAGAAGGCTGCCGCCGAAAGTCGGTCTGGTCGCGAGGAGACTTCTGATCTCCGCGTCGATATTGAGTTCGGTGCAATCTGCGGTGAGTCCGGTCTTCAAGGTGGTGGCGACGGAACCTGCGAGATCGCGCCCCAGCGTGGTCGCGCCCAGGAGCAGGATTTCCGGCTTGTAGGCATTCACGAGATCCGTCAACCCCTTGGTAAATGGCTGGTTGCGGTAATTTTTCAGCAGCGCGTCCTCGATCAGGTAGCACTTGTCGGCACCGTAAACGAAGGCTTCCCGGCAAAACTTGCGAGGATCATCCGCAGGAGAACCCATCACCACGGCACTCAGTTCGACACCCAGCTTGTCGGCAAGCTTGCGCCCTTCTCCCATGAGCTCCCAGGAAACGCCATGCACCACCCCGCGCTCATGCTCGACGAAAACCCAGATGCCGCGGTATTCCGAAAGTTTGGGATCGAGCTCGAATTTCTTCCTGCCCGCTGGCTTTCTTGCTTCTTCACTCATCATCGACCTCTCTGAAAATCAGTTCGCGCTTCTGGCGATTTCTTCCCGCACTTGCGGAAACTTGGTGAACATCCTCATCAGCAGCGATGCCGCAAGATCCTGCGGATCATTGCTTTCCGTTTGCACCATTTCGGCTTTCACCGTCTTCGGGGAAGGCGCGAATACCTTGCTCACCACGGTGGGCGAGCCTTTGAGCCCGATGTTGCTCACGTCCTCGATCCCGGCAGCAACCCGATCCCAGCGCGAAACCTTGGTTTTGGCCGCGCGGATCATGTTGGGCATGGTGGCGAAGCGCATTTCGTTGCTGCCTTCGAGCATGGTGATGAGGCTGGGCAGGCGGGTCTTGAGCACCTGAACCCCGCCTTCGGATCTCCTTTGCACCACGATTTCGCGCTTTGCCGCATTCACGCTTTCGATGCTCGAAATGTAAGTCAGCAGTTCCAGTTCGAGCCTTTTCGCGATCCCCGGGCCGACCTGGGCGGTATCGCCGTCGATGGTCTGCTTGCCGCAAAAAACCAGGTCGACGGGCATGTTCTTCTCGATCTGGCCGATGGCCGAAGCGAGCGCGAAAGAGGTGGCCAGGGTGTCGGCGCCTGCGAAAGCGCGATCGGTCACCAGGATCGCGTCGTCTGCGCCGAAGGAAAGCGCTTTTCGGAGCGCGTTCTCGGCCTGTGGCGGCCCCATCGTGATCACCGTGACATAGGCGCCGAACTTGTCCTTGATCCGCAAGGCTTCTTCCAGCGCGTAAAGATCGTAGGGGTTGATGATCGCAGGCACCCCCTGGCGCATGATGGTGTTGGTCACCGGATGCACCCTGATCTGCGCCGAATCGGGCACCTGTTTGATGCAAACCACGATATGCAGCATTTCAGTTTCTCCTTTTCAAATCCCGCTGTTGCGCTCGGCAAGAGCGGCACGCAGGGTATCTACGCTCACGGTTCGAATGCCCGAAGCGTCATTGAACACCTTGAACACTTTTTCGCTGACCGCATCCGATTCGACGAAATCCTGATAGGCCCGCTCGAGAAGCGCCCTGTATTCGGACCTGGTTTCATCAGATCCCCCCTCCCTGAACTTGTGACGGGCGATGTACTGGCCAAAGCGCTTCAGGATGTGCAACCGGTTGACGTTGACGACCGATTGCAGGTAATTCACCCCGAAATATTCCAGGAATTCCTCGGCAGTCGAGAGCCTCCTCATTTCTCCATCAATGTCATGCATCCGTTTCTCCTTTACAGAATTTTCAATCCGGCTATTCGACGATTTCCAGATAAATCCGCTGCAGGTCCTGCTCTTTCGGCGTTTTCTTGTGGGATACGGCGAAGTCGCGCACCCTTCCGAGTATGAGCTGCGCTTGCGGGGCGGAAACCGTGATGCCCATGTCGGCATAAGCCTGAATCACTCCTCTCGTTCCGGAATGCTTGCCCAACACCAGGCGGCGCTGCATTCCCACTTCGGCCGGATCGAAAGCTTCATAGTTGGGCGGATTTTTCAAAAGACCGTCGACGTGAATCCCGGATTCGTGGGTGAAGACGGCCGCGCCGACGATGCTTTTGTTCGGCGCGACTTGCCGCCCCGAAGCTTCGGCCACCAGGCGGGAAAGCGCCCGATAGGAGTGCATGTCGACGCCCGTCTCGATCTCCAGGATATGCCGGAGCGCCATCACGACTTCTTCGAGCGGCGCGTTTCCGGCGCGCTCGCCGAGCCCGTTGACCGTGGTGTTGACATGGCTCGCGCCGGCGCGGACTGCCGCAAGCGAATTGGCGGCGGCAAGACCGAAGTCGTCGTGGGCATGCATTTCGATCTGCAGATCACTGCACAGCCTCAGAACCTTGATCCGCTCGTAGGTCTGAAATGGATCCAGAAGACCTACGGTGTCGGCGAAGCGGATTCTCCTGGCCCCCGCCTCCCGAGCCGCGTCAGCCACCCTGAGGACGAAATTCATGTCGGCTCGTGAAGCGTCTTCCGCGCCGACGCAAACGTTGAAACCCAGATCGCAGCCGCGGGACACGAAGCTTCGCACCGTATCGAGCACCCAGGAACGGTCCCGTCCGAGTTTCCTTTCGATGTGGGTATCGGAAACGGGGATCGAGAGATTGACCCAGTCCACTTTGCAGCAGGCAGTGGCGGCCAGATCGGCTTCATGCATCCTGGCCCATACCATGAGTTCGGCCTGCGGACACTTTGCCGCGATGGCGTTGATGATTTCGATTTCGACCTGCCCCATCACCGGAACGCCGATTTCGAGCGCATTGACGCCGGCCGCGACCAGCGCCTGGGCGATGTCGATCTTTTCTTGTGCAGAAAAGGCGACTCCGGCGGTCTGCTCCCCGTCCCGCAAAGTCGTATCGTTGATCGTCACCATGTGTTCCATCTCCTCTCGAAACCTTTCGCCCTGACACTGTGCAACAACCGTGCCAATGCAAAATATCAACAAATTTCACTTTATAATCAATTTGATGAAAGAATTCTGCGCAACAGGGGCAGCGCCGACAAGAATGATCCGGTTTGTCGCATTCCAGACAAAAGCCTCCCATCCCCGGCGACGCAAGACCTTCTTTCCTGAGGGCTTCGCAATCCCGGGTGACGGGCATGCAAATTGCTTATTCAGAATGAAACCGGAAAGGAAATACGATGCGCGCAAATGGAAACATTGAACTGGTGACGGTTTACGAAGTAAGCAAAATCCTCAATTCCTCCCTCGACCTGGAAAAAACCCTGCACGACGTTTTGAATGTGCTGTCCAGCCACCTGCAGATGCTGCGTGGCATGGTTGCCCTCCTGCAGGAAGACGGCGATCTGCAGGTGATCGCCGCCACCGGGATGAAACGGGAAGCGATTCTCCAGGGCCGCTTCCAGCCAGGAGAAGGGGTGATGGGCAACATCCTCAAAAACTGCGTCCCGGCCGTGATTCCGGATATCTCGAAGGAAGCGTTGTTCCTCAACCGCACCGGTTCCCGAGATACCAGGGAAGGCGCGGTCATTTCCTTCATCGGCGTGCCGATCAAGGCGGGCAGAAACTGCATCGGCATTTTGAGTTTCGACCGCGAAAAACCGGAAGCCCCACAGCGCTTCGGCCAGGATGTGCAATTCCTCTCCATGGTCGCAAATCTGATCGGCCAGACGGTGCGCCTGCACCAAATGGTGGCACAGGACCGCGAAAACCTCCTGCAGGAAAAGATGCGGCTGCAACAGGAGCTTTCGAGCAAATACAGCATCGACAACGTCATCGGCCAGAGCAAAATCATGCAGTCGGTTTTCGCCGAAGTTCATCAGGTCGCACCCTCGAAATCGACGGTGCTGTTGCGGGGCGAATCGGGAACGGGCAAGGAAGCGATCGCCCGCGCCATCCACCATCTCTCTCCGCGGCGCGACAAGCCTTTCGTCAAGGTCAACTGCGCCGCGCTCTCGGAGACCCTGCTCGAATCGGAACTTTTCGGCCACGAGCGCGGCTCCTTCACCGGCGCATCCCAGGAGCGCAAAGGCCGCTTCGAGCTTGCCAACGGCGGCACGCTTTTCCTGGATGAAATCGGAGACGTCTCGGCCGCATTCCAGGTCAAGCTGTTGCGGGTATTGCAGGAGCGGGAATTCGAAAGAGTCGGCGGCACCAAGACGATCAAGGTCGACGTCCGCCTCGTCGCCGCAACCAACCGCAATCTGGAGGAAGCCGTCGCTTGCGGGGAATTCCGCGAGGATCTCTATTACCGCATCAACGTCGTCGCCATCTTTCTGCCTCCCTTGAGGGAAAGAAGGGAAGATGTGCCGCTGCTCGCAGAGCATTTTTTGCAGCAGGCGAACGAGGAAAACGGCAAGCGCCTCAAATTCGCGCCGGACGCCATGCAGGCGCTATGCAACTGCCAGTGGCCGGGGAACGTGCGCGAGCTCGGCAACTGCATCGAGCGCATCGTCGCCACCACGCAGAGCGGCACGGTGCGAAAAAAGGACCTGCTTTGCGAACGGGAAATGTGCTTTTCTTCGATCATGTTCCAGCAGCAAAGAAAATCGATCTATCCCGTGGTCGCGGCGAAGCCCGCGCCCCCTCCTGCGCGGGAAGCAGAAGCTGGGCCTCATGAACTGGAGGAAGCCGGCAGTCCGCAAAAGCAGCAACTTCTCGAAGCGCTGGAAAAATGCGGCTGGGTCCAGGCCAAGGCGGCGCGCCTGCTCGGGATCACCCCGAGACAGATCGGCTATGCCATCCAGAAATACGGGATCGTCGTCGAACGCTATTGAGGAACCGCCAGGCGGTTCCTGTAGCAATCCACCCTGTAGCAATCCGTACATTCACCGAAACAAATTCACAACATACTGTTTATCAATATATTTTTTAATGGCACGGAGCTTGCTTTGATTCCTTGCAGAGAAAACCAGGCAAGGGGTCAACATGAGTTGTGCAACGGAATCAGGAAATTGCGGGTCGCCTGCAGGGCAGTCGGATTTGTCGCCGGAAATCTGGGAAAAGGTGAAGAATCATCCCTGCTACAGCGAGGAAGCGCACCACCATTTTGCACGCATGCACGTCGCGGTTGCGCCCGCCTGCAACCTGCAATGCAATTACTGCAATCGCACATACGACTGCTCGAACGAATCCCGCCCCGGCGTGGTGTCGCAAAAGCTCAGCCCGGAACAGGCGGTGAAAAAAGTGCTGGCGGTGGCCGAAAAGATCCCGGAGCTTTCTGTATTGGGAATCGCAGGCCCCGGGGATGCGCTTGCCAACCCGCAAAAGACCTTCGCGACCTTCCGCATGCTCCAGGAAGCCGCGCCCGACATCAAGCTTTGCCTTTCGACCAACGGACTTGCCCTTCCCGAATACGTCGATGAAATCGTCAAATACAACATCGACCACGTCACCATCACGATCAACATGGTCGACCCGGAAGTGGGGGAGAAAATCTATCCCTGGATCTTCCACGAGCACCGGCGCATCCGCGGTCATGAAGCGGCGAAGATTCTGACCGAACGCCAGATGAGAGGTCTGGAGATGCTCACCGACCGCGGCGTGCTCGTCAAGATCAATTCGGTGCTGATCCCCGGTGTGAATGACCGACATCTCGTCGAAGTCAACCGCGCAGTCAAGGAAAGAGGCGCATTTCTCCACAACATCATGCCGCTCATTTCCGAGCCCGAGCATGGAACCTTCTTCGGACTCACCGGGCAACGTGGCCCGTCTGCGCAGGAACTGAAAACCGTGCAGGACGAATGCCTGGGCGGAGCCAACCTCATGCGCCATTGCCGTCAATGCCGCGCCGACGCGGTCGGTCTTCTGAACGAAGACCGCAGCGCAGAATTCGAGGAAGTCGACGAGATGCAGCCGATTTACGATTTCGAAAAGCGCCGTGCCTATCAGGAAAAAGTCGATCGCGAGCGGCTGGCGCAGCTTGCTGCGAAGGAAAAGGCGAAAGAACTGGCCATCCGCGAAAACGCGCTCGACCTGAAAGTGCTGGTGGCAGTGGCTACCGAAGGTGGGGGCAGGATCAACCAGCATTTCGGTCACGCCAACGAATTCCAGATCTACGAAGTTTCCTCCATTTCAGGAAAGATCGCCACTTCCTTCGCCGGCCATCGCCGGGTCGATCTTTACTGCCAGGGCGGATGGGGAGAAGAAGAGAAACTGCCTTCGGTCATTTCCGCCATCAACGATTGCCACGCCGTGCTCGTGGCCAAAATCGGCGCGTGTCCGCGCGAGGAACTCAGGAACGCCGGGATCGAACCCATCGACCAGTTCGCCCACGCCTTCATCGAGGAAGGACTCATCGGCTGGCTTTCGGACTACCGTACCCGGGTCGAAAGCGGCCGGATCGAGCATCGCCCGAGGGGCGACGCCAGCATCCGCCAGGGTGCATACATCGCAGCATGATTGTTCATCAAAGGAGAAAACCATGGCTTACAAAATCATCGCCTCTTCCTGCACCGGCTGTTCCGCTTGCGAGCCGGAATGTCCCAACCAGGCGATCTTCGAAAAGAACGGCACATTCCTGATCAAGCCTGAAAAATGCACAGAATGCATCGGGCATTTCGACGAGCCGCAATGCGTTGCCGCCTGCCCGGTCGACAAGACGGTCATCATCGATACCGCCTATCCGCGCTACTCGGCCTAGGAGAAGATCATGAACGTAGAAATCACCACGAACGCGGCAGGATTCATGCGGCGCATGGTACGCCTGGCAGGCGTGCCGGGAGATGCGGGATTCCGCCTCGTCGTGAGTCCCGGAGGATGCTCTGGATTCAATTCCAGCTTCACAATCGAAGGCGCTCCGTTCGAAGGCGATGCGGTTTTGCAACAGAACGGCCTCAAGGTATTCCTTCCTGCAGAAAGCAGGATCCTGCTGGAAGGAGTAACGATCGACTTCGTCGACAGCCCCATGAGCACCGGCCTCAGTTTTCACAATCCCAATGCAGCCGGTTGCGGCTGCAGCAGCTCATCGACCGTGCAGACTGTCGGGGTGAGCATCGCATCCATCATCAAAAAGGGCTGACAGGGCGCAACCAGCCGCTTCGACGCAGGAGTGTACAGATGGCGAAAATCAGCCGGGATAGCGAAACGATCGAGCTCGACGACCCGCCGGCTTACGATTACGGCGACAAGGTGGTCTCGCGGTTCAACATCAGAAACGACGGCACCTACCGCGGCCGGGACATCGGCGATGTCCTGGTGAAGAAAGGAGACGTCGGTTATGTGGCGAGCATCGGCACCTTTTTGCAGCAGTATTACATCTACGGAGTGGATTTCTACGAGCGCGGCAATCTGGTCGGGATGCGTTCGCGCGAACTGATTCCATTCGTTTGCGAGGGCGAAAATGAAGGATCTTAGGGAACCGAAATTCCAGTGGGGACAGCAAGTCCGGAGTCTCATCGATCTGAGGAATGACGGCAGCTTTCCGGATGCAGGCGACGACGAACTCCTGGTGCAGACCGGAACGGTGGGCGAAGTGGTGCAGACCGGAATGCACCAGGAATCGAACACTCCTGTCTACATCGTCGAATTTGCAGGCGGCAAGGTGGTCGGTTGCCTGGAAGCCGAACTGGAAACCGCCTGAGGAGAAGCAGGATGCAGAGCCCGAACGAGCTGGAAGGCAAAAGGATCGAACGTGCGCTCCTGCGTCGGGTACGCTATCGCTATGTCACGCCCATTGTCTGCATCGAGGAGGATGGCTACCGGATCGAATCCCCCTGTTGCTCGCGAAATATCGACCCATCGGGAGGGCCGGTGGACATTGCCTTGCTGAAATTCGGCAATCCCCACTGGCTGCTCCATTTCAAGGATCACGCCAACCAGAGCTGGGTGCTGCACAGCGTCACCGGATCACTGTCCGAAGCATTGGAAATCCTGCTTCCGGACGAAGAAAGGGTATTCTGGCCGTGATCTACCTGGACAACAACGCCACCACCCGCATCGCCCCGGCAGTCAAGGCTGCGATGCTTCCTTATCTGGACGACGAGTTCGGCAATCCTTCGAGCCAGAGCGCCATCGGGGCCAGAGCGAAAGAAGCCTTGCTGCGCTCACGCCTCGCGATCTCGGATTTCGTGAAAGCATCCCCAACCGAAATCGTCTTCACCAGCGGCGCAACCGAGAGCAACCATGCCGCCATCTTGGGCGCGATCGAGCACTTTTCCGGCAAACGCAATCGGATCGTCACCACCGCAGTCGAACACCCGGCGACCTTGCGGCTTTTGCAAAGTCGCAAGGAAGTCGAAGTCGTGCTGCTTTCCGTGGATCGGCAAGGCAGGCTCGATCCGGCGCAGATCGATGCCGCGATCACGACGAACACCGCCCTCGTCTCCGTCATGTGGGCGAACAACGAAACCGGGGTCGTCTTCCCGGTCGAGGAGATCGCCCGGATCGCGAAACAAAGAGGCGCGCTGTTCCACACCGACGCAGTCCAGGCGATAGGCCGCCTGCCGCTGAATTTTCGCGACAGTTCGATCGACCTCCTGTCCTTTTCCGGCCACAAGCTCCACGCACCCAAGGGAATCGGCGGACTCCTGGTGAAAAAAGGGTTGATGCTCCCCCCCTTCATCATCGGCAGCCAGGAACGCGGCAGGCGCGGCGGCACCGAGAATGTCATGGGCATAGCCGCGCTGGGGGAAGCGATCGCGCTCCCGAGCGAAAACGGGGAAATCGAAACCTTGCGAAACCTGCTGGAAGAACTGGTTCTGAGCGGATTGTCCGATTGCACGGTGAACGGAACAGCCTCACCGCGGATCGGCAACACCAGCAGCATCACTTTTTCCGGCATCGACGGAGAGGAACTGCTCATGGCCATCGAAAAGGAAGGGATCATCGCTTCCCAGTCCGCAGCATGTCAAAGCGGCGGCAGGAAGCCTTCTCACGTCCTCATCGCGATGGGACTCCAGGAAGGCGAGGCGAAGGCCACGCTCCGCTTCTCGCTCTCCCGCTACAACCGCCGGGAAGAAGTCGAGGAAGCGGCCAGAATCATCGTTTCCGCCGCCCGCAGGGCGCGGGCGCGCAACCCATTTGCCTGAAAGGAAAACACATGAAAATCATGATCCGCAAGAACGCCAACGGAGTCGCTTCGATCTACGCTCCGAAGAAGGACCTGGAGGAACCGATCGTGGCGATGAGCCGCCCCGAAATGTGGGGGGGAATCGTGACCCTCGCCAACGGCTGGCAGCTCGAATTGCCGGAAATGGCCGCCGACACCAGGCTGCCGATCACCGTCGATGCACGTCACGTCAACCGCGAGTAAATCCATGGCGCTCTCCGAATCGCAACTGGACGCAGTAGAAAGAAAAATCCTCGAGCTGCGCGAAAGCAGGGAGCCACTGGTTCCAGGTTTGCGCTCGACATTCCCCGAAATCGTCTTTCTGCGTTGCGAGGCCAGCGACATGGACGCTTCCCCTTACCGCAAGGGAACCAACCACCAACTGCATCTCATCGACCGCTCCGAGATGTGCATCACACTCACCGACCGGCTGGAACAGGCAGACGGTCTGGTGATCGCGGAACTGGAGGCATCATGAGCGAAGAAATTCTTCCCCTTTCCGACCCGGACATTTCCAGGCACGAAATGGAAATGGTCGAAGCCGCCCTGTGTTCGCCCCGGCTCGGTCAGGGGCGACTCACCGAGGCGTTCGAAGCGGAATTCTCCACCTTCGTCGGCAGGCGCTACGGGGTCGCGGTATCGAGCTCCACCCTCGCCCTCATGCTCGTCCTTTGCGCATGGAAAACCGAGGCCGGCGCCGAAATCGTCTGTTCTCCCCACTCCTGGCATCAGATCGCCCGCGGCATTTCGCTTGCCGGCGCTGTGCCCGTATTTGCGGACATCGATTATTGGGCGGGAGGAATCGACCCGGCGAAAGCCCTGGAAAAAATCGGAGAGAACACCCGCGCCATCCTGGCCTGCAACGCCAATGGCCACCCGGCCGCCTGGAATGAGCTGCGCGAACTGGCTTCCGGAAAAGGGATCCATCTGATCGAGGACTGCAGCGAATCGATCGGCTCGCGCTATTGCGGCAGTCAGGTCGGCACCTTCGGCGACTGCTCGATTTTCGATTTCTCGCAACAATCGGCCCTCTGTTGCGGCGAAGGCGCGATGATCCTGACCGACGACCTCGATTTCGCCCGCACCCTGCGCCATCTTCGCGACCGGCAGATCCGCGACCGTCATTCGATCAGCATCACGAGCTTCCTTCCTTTCAACGCCCGCATCTCCGAACTGACCGCGGCGCTCGGCCTCGCGCAGCTTTCGCGCCTGGAAGAAATCCTCGAGAAGCGTCGCCAGGTCGCGTTCTGGTACGAAAGCGAAATCAAGTCCTTCGAGGGAATCAAGCCCCCCTATCTCGCTCCGGAAGCCGACCGGGTGAACTGGTTCCTCTATGCAGTGCACCTCGGCACCCGCTTTTCGCTAAGCTCCTGCCGCGCCATCGTCGAAGACCTGCATACCGCCGGGGTGGAAGCCGAATTTTACAGCCAGCCCCTGCATCTCGAACGCTATTACATCGAAAGAGGCTGGCGCAAGGGAAACTGCTTCGTGGCCGAGAAAGTGGCCGACCGGGCGATCGCCCTGCCGTTTCACACCCATCTCCAGCAGGATGAGATCCAATTCATCGTCAAGACGGCAAAAGACGCCTCTGTGAACGTCGGGGCGGGCGCCGCCATTTATCTATAAGGAAAAATCATGACCGTCCTGGAAAAACTGAAGCGCGGCGATCTCGTCCCCTATCTCGGACCTGGCCTCTGGCAAGACGCAAAGCCTGCGCACCCCGCAAATGCGCTGGATCTCGTCGGAAAACTCACCGAGAAGACCAGCGTCCCCTTCAAGATCAGGAAAACCCTGAGCGCTGCGGCGCAATACATCGAGAACTTCAAGCACAGAAAAACCCTCTCCGCCCTGATGCAAAGCGCATTTGCTACGCCCCCCTCCCCTTTGGCCCTGCACGAATGGATCGCTTCCCAGTCTTTCCCCCTCATCGTCGACGCATGGTATGACGGCGCGATGCAGCAGGCGTTGTCGGCCCGCGAGGACTGGGGACAGGTCCAGGGGCTGAGTCAGGCCGAACACCATGGGGTTTGGGTGCGCTACTACGATGCCTCCGGAAAAAGATGCGAACCGGCCGAGGCAGGAGACTGGCGGACGCTTCTGTACAGCCCGCTCGGTTCGGCTCGCCCCGCAGCGAACTTCGTGGTCTCCGATTCGGATTACGTCGAAATCCTCACTGAAATCGACATCCAGACTCCGATCCCCGAGGAAGTCCGGAATATCCGTGCGGGAAAAAGCTTCCTCTTTCTCGGCTGCCGCTTTTGCAACCAGCTCGAGCGCATTTTCGCCCGTCAGATCATCAAGCGCTCTTCCGACCGGCATTGGGCGGTGATCGAAGGTGAATTGAGCCGCAACGAGCAGCGCTTCCTCG
>JABEVD010000239.1 GCA_013044025.1 Burkholderiales bacterium | reverse complement strand
TCGAAGATCCGCCCGGTGGGATTGTGCGGATTGCAAAGAAGGAACAGCCCGCAATCTTTTGCCGCTTCCTCGATCGCCGTAAAATCGTTCACCCAGCGCCCCGATTCCAGCGACATTGGCGCTCTTTTCACCCGCCTTCCGGAATGGATGGGGGAGGAAAGGAAAGGGGGGTAGATCGGGGTGGCGGTGAGGATGTCTCCCTCGCAGGTCCTGCAGGCGACATTGATTCCTGTGACCAGCCCGGGAAGCCAGACGATGGAATCCCTTTCGATCTTCCATCCGTATTCGGCTTCCAGCATCGAGACGACGGTGTCTTCCAGATCGCGTGGGGCATGCGTATAGCCGAAAATGCCGTGATCGACCCGCTCGTGCAGCGCCGCGATCACCGCGGGAGGGGCCGGAAAATCCATGTCGGCGACCCACATCGGCAGGATGTCCCGCCCTGCGTATTTGTCCCATTTGACGCTGGAGGTGTTCTCCCGCCCGACGATCAGGTCAAATGGGCTTTAGTTCCTTCTCGTAGAGTTCGGCGTTTTCGACATAATGCCTTGCGTTTTCCCGGATGGCCTCGATTTCCTCTAAAGTGAGTTCGCGGATCACCCTTCCCGGAGAACCGACCACGAGGGAGCCGTCCGGAATCACCTTTCCTTCGGTGATCAGGGTGTTTGCGCCGATCAGGCAGTTGTTGCCGATCTTCGCGCCGCTCATCACCACGCTCTTGATTCCGATCAGCGTATCGTTCCCCACCGTGCAGCCGTGCAGAACGCAACTGTGTCCCACGGTGACGCCGCGACCGATGACGAGCGGGATTTCATGATCCACATGCAGCACCGAGCAGTCCTGGATGTTGGTTTCGTCCCCGATCGTGATGCTGTCCACATCCCCGCGCACCACCGCGCCGAACCATACGCTCGCCTGATGCCCGAGCTTCACGTTTCCCACCACGGTGGCGCTCTCTGCGACGAAATATTTCCCGGAGAATTCAGGCTTCAAATTTCCGACCGAATAGATCATGCCGCAACTCCGGCTGCAGCGATCTGTCCGTCCTGGATGGACGTGACGCCGCTCACGCCGATGGCTCCGACCATGTCGCCTTCGATTGCGATCGGCACGCCGCCTTCCACGGGGATCATTTCGGGAAGCGCGAGGATTCCCAGCCTGCCGGCTGCGATGCGGCTCTCCCATTCCTTGGTCGGGCGCTTCATGGCGATGGCGGATCTCGCCTTGGCGATGGCGATTTCGACGCTGCCGAACTGGGTTCCGTCGGCGCGTTCGAGATAGAGGAGATGCCCGCCGTCGTCGACGATGGCGATCACCACCGGCCAGCCGTTGGATTCCGCCTCAAGCCTTGCGGCTGCTGCGATTTTTTTTGCCTGATCCAGTGTCAATATGTATTTTTTCATGCGCTCACAAGAGCGGCACGATGAGGAGCGCAACGATGTTGATGATCTTGATGAGCGGGTTGATGGCGGGGCCTGCCGTATCCTTGTAGGGGTCCCCGACCGTGTCTCCAGTCACCGCGGATTTGTGCGCATCCGATCCCTTGCCGCCGAAATTTCCCTGTTCGATGTACTTTTTCGCATTGTCCCATGCACCGCCCCCTGTTGTCATCGAAATCGCGACGAAAATCCCGGTGATGATGGCTCCGACCAGCATGCCGCCAAGGGCTTTGGGCCCGAGGATGAGCCCCACCAGTACCGGCATCGCCACAGGAAGGAGGGATGGCACGATCATTTCGCGGATCGCGGCAAGAGTCAGCATGTCGACCGCCTTCGAGTAATCCGGTTTTTGCGTGCCGTCCATGATGCCGGGCATTTCCCTGAATTGCCTGCGCACTTCGATCACCACCGAACCCGCAGCGCGTCCCACCGCTTCCATTCCCATCGCGCCGAAAAGATAGGGAACCATCCCGCCCAGAAAAAGGCCGATGATGACCATGTGGTCGGAGAGGTCGAAGGAGAGCTGATGGCCGCGTCCAGCCAGAGCGTGCGTGTAGTCTGCGAAAAGAACCAGCGCGGCAAGGCCGGCGGAACCGATCGCGTATCCCTTGGTCACCGCTTTCGTGGTGTTGCCGACAGCATCCAGAGGATCGGTGATGTTCCTGACTTCTTCAGGAAGTTCCGCCATCTCCGCTATACCGCCCGCATTGTCTGTGATCGGCCCGTATGCGTCGATTGCGACGATGATTCCGGTCATGGAAAGCATCGAAGTCGCTGCGATCGCGATCCCGTAAAGACCTGCGAGCCAGAAGGCAGCTCCGATCGATGCGCATACAGCAAGAACCGGAAGCGCGGTCGATTTCATCGAGACGCCGAGCCCTGCGATCACGTTGGTGCCGTGCCCTGTGGTGGAGGCTTGGGCGATGTGCCGCACCGGGGAATATTCGGTTGCCGTGTAATATTCGGTGATGAGCACCATGGCGCCGGTGAGGAACAGGCCGATGATGGAACTCAGATAAAGATCGATCGGGCCGATGAACCTTCCGCCCGATTCGATTCCTTCCCCCATCAGCCACTGGGTGACCGGATAGAACGCGATGAGGGAGAGGATTCAGGATGCGGCGAGCCCCCGGTAGAGCGCGTTCATGATTTTGCCGCCTTCCCTCACTTTCACGAAAAATGCGCCGGCGATCGAGGAAAGGATGGAGAATCCGCCGAGAACCAGCGGATAGACCACCGCTTTTTCCTGCGCTTCGATGCTCGCGCCCTTCAGCATCAGGCTGCCGAGCAGCATGGTGGCGATCAAGGTCACCGCATAGGTTTCGAAAAGATCGGCCGCCATGCCCGCGCAGTCTCCGACATTGTCCCCCACATTGTCTGCGATCACTGCGGGATTCCTGGGGTCGTCCTCCGGAATGCCCACTTCGACCTTGCCGACGAGATCCGCCCCGACGTCAGCGCCCTTGGTGAAGATGCCTCCCCCGAGTCTCGCGAAAATCGAAATGAGCGATCCGCCGAAACCGAGCCCCACCAGCGGATCGATATCGGAAGGGTTCGCGCCCCATCCGGAAAGAAATGCATAATATCCGGAGACGCCGAGGAGCCCCATTCCCACCACCAGCAGACCGGTGATGCTTCCTCCCTTGAATGCAACGTTGAGCGCGGCATTGAGCCCGCCTCGCGCGGCTTCCGCAGTCCTCACGTTCGCCCTGACCGACACGTTCATTCCCATGAATCCCGCAGCGCCCGAAAGAAGCGCGCCGATCGCGAATCCTGCCGCTGTCTTCCAGCCGATGGCGAACCCGATCAGAAGAAACAGCAGTGCGCCCACCATGGAGATCGTCGTGTACTGGCGCTTGAGATAGGCCGATGCGCCTTCCTCGATGGCGGATGCGATCGATCGCATCCGC
>JABEVD010000064.1 GCA_013044025.1 Burkholderiales bacterium | reverse complement strand
GGGCCGAGAAAGCCGAATGCGGAAACCGGCGCGGTGGTGAGCAGGTCGTTTGCAGGATTCGATGCATCGAATCTTCCGCCGTCGGCGAATTTCACGTAATTCGCAGTGCTTGCATGGAAGGAGCCGCCCACATCGAGCGCTGCATTGGGGCCGAAAACGATTCCGCCCGGATTGATCAGGTACAGGTTCGCCGCGGGTATGGTGCTCCGCAACAGTCCGTCGATCGAAGACTGTGCGCCGCCCGTGACGCGGGCGATGATGTTCGATACGCTGTTCGGGCCGCTGAATGTGGCGCTTTCTCCTGTCGCGATGTTGAAGGTGGCAAAGCTGTGGAAAAGGTTCGATCCGACCTGGGTTCCGAGCGAAGCGGGAATCGAATAATTCGGTCCGGAAAGCGTCGCAGCCGGCCCCACCGTGCCGTCGGTGGCAATCCCCGCCTGGGCCATGCAGGGGATCAGGAGGCAAAATGCAGCGGAAAAGCGCATCTATTTTTCCAGTCTGCGATCGGCTGCAGCAGGCTCCCTGAGCCCGACTTCTTCGAGCAGGGAAGCTCTTTCCTCGCGCAGGGAGCGGTTTGCCGGGGCGGCATCGACGAGCCGGGATAGCGAGTCGATCGCGTCATACCAGATTCCTTCGTTTGCATAAATGGCTGGTTTTCCGGATTCTCCCGCATGGGCGAGCTTCGCTTGGAGATCGGCCGAAGGCCGGATCCTCTGGATGGTGCCGCTTGCGACGATGTCGTTGGAACGCTGGGCGGGGTCGACCACCAGACTCACATACCAGCGGTAGACGATGCCCGGTTTCAGCTTCACGCCATAATCGGAAAGCCGGATGCGCTGGATTCCCGCGTCGACCTTGAGATCGAGATCCCGGTCGACCAGCGGATCGACTTCCTGATCGTCGATGATGGTGAATTCGAAATGCGCGCTGGCCGGTTTCGAGACATACCAGTACAGGACGGGCGACTCCTCGGTGGTGAGCCCGGTATGATCGGGGGCGAGCACCTGAAGCATGGCGACGTCGTCGCTGGTGCCCCGGCTTCCTCCTCCGATCCGGCTTTGCGGCGCCCCCCTCATCGGAGGGACGTACTTGATGAGCCCCTGCGCCGCCGAAATCTCCGCATGGAAGAGCGAGGCGAACAGCATGGCAATGGCGAACAGGATTCGCATGTTTTTCCCCTTTTTGCTACAAAATGACCTGCTGCAATGTTATGAATTATTATTTTTTTTCGGAAGGAACTATTTCACACCCCGGTTTTTTCGTGGATCACGATCCTCCTTTTTTCGTCCACAGAGATGTAGCCGTCTGCGACGAGGTCGTGCATGATGCGGGTCACCATTTCCCGGGATGCCCCCACCATGTTGGCGATTTCCTGGTGGGTCAGTCTTTCCTGAATCATCAGGGTTCCCTCCTCTTCCCTGGCGAACTGCAGAAGCGTTCCGGCCACCCTGCCGTACACGTCGAGCAGGGCGAGGCTGCCGATCTTGCGGGTCGCATTGCGCAGCCTTCTGATCAGTCCGAGCATCATGGTGTGGGAGAGCTCCGGATGGACGGAAAGATACTGCTGGAAATCTTCCCTGGATATGACGGAGAGCTGGGCGTCCTCTATGGCCATCACGGAAGCGGAGCGGGTGCCGTTGTCGATGATCGCCATTTCGCCGAAATATTCGCCCGGCTCCATGATGCTGATCACGATCTCCCTTCCCTGGTCGTCGGAAAGAAAAGCCTTCAGTCTGCCTGAGTGGATGATGTAGAGGCTGGTGGAGGGGTCCCCTTCGTGGAGAACGATGCTTCCCTTCTGGAAATGCCGCATCCTTCCCGCTCCGCCCAGAATGGCGCTGATCCCTTTTTCCCCTTGCTCTTTCATGGACCTTCTCAGAATGCTGTAATTCGTCTAAATAGTTGGCATCGATTATTTTTGTGTATTATATAGCCGCTTGCGGGAATTTTCACATCATTCCAAATAAATTTCAGACACAATTCCCGCAATGCTCCCGTTCCGGCCCTTGCCGGGCGCGAGCGCCCGTCCGGAAAGCCGGACTTCCGGGCAATTATATGATCGAAAAGGGGAACCGTGTTGAAAAAGGTGATTTTCGCAGGAAGGATCAGGGAAAGGCTCGACTGGTTTTCCCAGGTGGGCTATGTCACGCTCAATCTCTTCCTCAAGACCGAAATGATGAATCATGCCGCGGCAGTCGCGTATTATTTCCTGCTCGCCATCGTGCCGCTCCTGCTCATCCTGATTTTCATCTTCAATTCCGCCTTTTCGGGCCACCCGGATCTTCATGCGAGGTTCATTGCGCTGATTGCTTCCCTGGGCGTCGCGCTCAACATCGACCCCCTGAAGAGCATCAATCTTTCGTCCGCATCCGGAAGGCTCACCGGAGGAGTCAGCATCCTCACGCTGTTGTGGAGCGCATCCGGTTTGATGCAGTCCGTGCAGAGCACTTTCGACGTGATTTTCGCGGATCACGAGGAGCGCAATTTCATCTCCGGCTGGGTCATTTCGCTCATCGTCGTGCCGCTTTCCTGTCTCATCGTGGGGTTCTCCATGTTCTGGAGTTACCTGGACGCCCACCCCGATTTCATCATCACCGGCATCCTGGCGGCAGACTGGCTGATCAATGCGGCGATCCATCTCGCAGAATGGCTGGTCCCCATTTTCCTCCTCTGGATTGCCGTTTTTCTCGCCTATTCCAGGCTTCCGGTGGAAAGGCCGCCTCTGGTTCCGACCCTGGTGAGCAGCGTGCTTTGCACCCTGTCCATCCTGATCGCGAAAGGGAGTCTGGGGCATGCGCTCAAGGTCGACAAATACAACATGATCTACGGTTCGACCGGGACCATCATTTTCGCGCTGCTCTGGGTTTTCATCGCATGCATCATCTTTTTCCTCTGGGCGCAGTTCCTGTATGCGGCCGGGAAAATCGACGTGATCGCGCTGGAGAAAATCTTTCTGGAAAGCCGGGAAGCGGGGAAGGTCGCGCGCAAGGTGGAGGATTTCCTCTTCAAGCGCTCGTCCAGGATATTCGAAAAATACGGAAGAAAATTCGAGGCGGGTGCCGCGATCATTTCCCAGGGAGAGGATTCGAAATCGGTCTACTACCTTTACCGGGGAAAGGTGGGTTTCTATATCGGATCCGGAAAGGATGCACGCTGGGTGAGATCCCTGGAAGAAGGGGAGATCTTCGGCGAAATGGCCTATCTTCTCGACGAGAGAAGGACTGCGAGCGCGCTCGCGGAAGAGGAATGTTTCCTGTTCGAATTTTCTCCGGATACCTTCGATGCGCTGGTGGGCGAGAGCACGAGGCTCTCGCGGCGCATCATCGAGGCGCTTTGCCAGCGCCTCGCGAAGTGATCAGGAAAGCGGCGGGACGGATTCCAGGTTCCAGATTTCCCGATTGTATTCGAGCATGGTCCGGTCTGTGGAGAATTTCCCGCTCGATGCGGTATTGAGGATGCTCATCCTGGTCCAGTTTTCCTGGTCCCCGAATGCCTGCGCCGCGCGTTCCTGCGCATCGACATAGCTCCTGAAGTCGGCTGCGACCACCCATGGATCTCCCGGGCTCTGGATGGAGCGGAGGATGTCGTCGAAGATGTGCGGCTCGAACTGGTTGAAATGCCCGGATTCGAGAAGCTGCAAAACGCGTTTGAGGTCCTCGTCCCCTTCGATGATGGCGGCCGGATCGTAATGCTTCCTGGTCTCCTCGACTTCGGCTGCATCGAGGCCGAACAGGAAGAAATTCTCCTCTCCGACTTCCTCGCGGATTTCGATGTTTGCGCCGTCCAGCGTGCCGATGGTGAGCGCGCCGTTCATCATGAACTTCATGTTCCCGGTGCCGGTAGCCTCCTTTCCGGCAGTCGAGATCTGTTCGGAAAGATCGGTCGCGGGGCAGATGATTTCCATGCTCGATACCTTGTAATTGGGCATGAACACCACCTGCAGATATTTCTTCACCGATTCGTCCTGATTCACGATCTTCGCGACATTGGAGATCAGCTTGATGATGCATTTCGCCATGTAGTATCCGGGGGCGGCCTTGCCTCCGATCAGCACCGAGCGGGGCGTCCAGTTTTTGGTGTCGCCGTTCTTGATGCGGATGTAGAGATGGATGACATGCAGGATGTTGAGCAACTGGCGCTTGTATTCGTGCATGCGCTTCACCTGGACGTCGAACATCGAATCGGGATCGAATTTCACTCCGTCGCAATGCTTTTCCACCGATTCGATGAGTCGGAGCTTGTTGCCTCGCTTCACTTCCCGCCATGCTTTCCTGAAGGCGCGGTCTTCTGCGTAGGGGGCGAGTTTTCTGAGCTCGGAGAGATCGGTGATCCAGCCTTCCCCTATCCTGGAAGAGATCAGCCTCGCCAGGCCCGGATTGCACCAGGCGAGCCAGCGGCGCGGGGTCACTCCGTTGGTCTTGTTGTTGAATTTCTCGGGCCAGAGTTCGTGGAAATCGCGGAACAAGCCTTTTTTCAGCAGATCCGAATGCAGCTCTGCCACGCCGTTCACCGAGAAGGCGCCGACGATGGCGAGATAAGCCATTCTGACATACTGGGTCGGTCCTTCCTCGATGAGGGACATCCTGGACTGCCTTGCGTTGTCCCCCGGCCAGCGGCTCGCCACGATGGTGAGAAAGCGCGCATTGATTTCGTAAATGATTTCGAGCAGTCTGGGCAGCAGCCTCTCGAACAAGCGCACCGACCATTTTTCCAGCGCTTCCGGAAGCAGCGTGTGGTTGGTATAGGCCATGGTCTTCGAAGTGATGGCCCATGCTTCATTCCAGCCCATGCCATGCTCGTCCATCAGCAGGCGCATCAGTTCCGCGACCGCGCAGGTGGGATGGGTGTCGTTCAACTGGAAGCAGTTCTTTTCGGCGAAATCCGAAAAATCCTTCCCGTGCAAATCCACCCAGCGCGCAAGGATGTCCTGAAGGCTGGCGGACGCCAGGAAATACTGCTGCCTGAGGCGAAGCTCCTTGCCGTTTTCGCTCGCATCGTTGGGATAGAGCACCATGGTGATGTTCTCCGCCTCGTTCTTCGCGGAAACCGATTCGGCATAACCCCCCGCGTTGAATTCCGCAAGATCGAATTCGTCGGTCGCGGCCGCTTTCCACAGTCGCAAGGTGTTGACCGTTCCGTTCCGGTAGCCAGGGACCGGGACGTCGTATGGAACGGCGAGCACGTCCTGCGTGTCGACCCAGCGCATCCTGGTTTCGCCATTTCCGTTCCGGTAGGATTCTGTCCTTCCACCATAGCGGATGCGCATGGTGTGTTCCGGGCGCTCGATCTCCCACGGACTTCCGTCCCTCAGCCAGTGATCGGGTTCCTCGACCTGGCGACCGTTGATGATGCGCTGCCTGAACATGCCGTATTCGTAGCGGATTCCATAGCCCATGACCGGGAGCTGCAGCGTCGCGCAACTGTCGAGAAAGCAGGCTGCAAGGCGACCCAGGCCGCCGTTTCCGAGTCCTGCGTCCTTTTCCTTCTCGGTGAGCTCTTCGAGGACGATGCCGAGATCCATCATGGCTCGCTCGGTCTCGCCGATGGTGCCCAGGTTCAGCATGGCGTTGCCGAGCGCGCGGCCCATCAGGAATTCGAGCGAAAGGTAATAGGTCTGCTTGCAGTTTTTTTCGAGGTAGGCGTATTTGGTTTTCTTCCATCTCTCCATCAGCCTGTCCCGCAGGGTGATGGCCAGCGCATTGTAGACGTAGTGCGCTGATTTGCTGTGCCTGTCCCGCCCCAGGGTATGGGTGAAATGGCGTCTGAAATCCTCCTCGTTCGCTTCCTTCGTCATTTCGAGAGGAGGAAGTTCCGTGATGTTGGGGGCTGGGTTGCTCTTGATCAGGGGTTTGTTCGGCATGATTTGCGGCTCGAAACTTGTGATGATGGAGGGATTCTAACCCAAAATTGTTTTAGAATGATTTCCAGGCCAATTTCAGTGGGGGAAACATGACTGCAAGAATCGTCGCAACCCAACCTTTTTCGGACCAGCGTCCCGGCACTTCCGGGCTGCGCAAGAAGGTCGCAACCTTTCGCGGGGAACACTATCTCGAGAATTTCGTGCAGTCGATTTTCGACTGCATCGCGGCTCCGGCCGGTTCCGAGCTGGTATTGGGCGGGGACGGACGCTTCTACAACCGCGAGGCGATCGGGATCATCCTCGGCATGGCCGCCGCCAACGGTTTTTCCAAAGTGATCGTGGGACGGGACGGAATTCTTTCTACGCCTGCCGCATCCAATCTGATCCGCAAGAGAAACACCTGCGGCGGAATCATCCTTTCCGCGAGCCACAATCCGGGCGGCCCGGATGGGGATTTCGGCATCAAGTTCAATTCCGCAAACGGCGGGCCCGCCCCCGAAAAGCTCACCGAGGCGATTTATGCCAGAAGTCGGGAAATTTCAGAATACCGGATCGTCGATGCGGATGTGGACATCGGAAAACTGGGGCAAAGCAGGGTGGGGGAAATGACGGTCGAAGTGATCGACCCGGTTGCCGATTATGCCGAACTCATGGAATCGATCTTCGATTTCGAACTGATCCGCGATCACCTGAAGTCGGGATTCAGGATCCGCTTCGACGCCATGCATGCGGTCACCGGCCCCTATGCGAAGGAAATCCTGGAAAATCGCCTGGGGGCCGCGCCCGGCTCGGTGATGAATGCGGTTCCGCTTCCCGATTTCGGGGGAGGGCATCCCGATCCCAATCTCACCTACGCCGAGGATCTCGTCAAAATCATGTACGGGGAAGATGCCCCGGACTTCGGCGCGGCTTCCGACGGCGACGGAGACCGCAACATGATTTTGGGCAGCCGTTTCTTCGTCACCCCTTCCGACAGTCTGGCCGTGCTTGCCGCCAATGCGACCCTGGTTCCGGGATATCGGGGCGGAATCGCAGGGGTTGCGCGTTCGATGCCCACTTCTGCCGCGGCCGACCGGGTGGCGAAAGCGCTGGGCATTCCTTTTTTCGAGACCCCGACCGGCTGGAAATTCTTCGGCAATCTGATGGATGCGGGAATGGTCACCCTTTGCGGGGAAGAGAGTTTCGGCACAGGATCGAATCATGTGCGCGAAAAGGATGGACTCTGGGCGGTTCTTTTCTGGCTCAATCTGCTGGCGAACAAAAAAATTCCGGTCGAACAAATGCTTCTCGGGCACTGGGAAAAATATGGCAGGAATTATTATTCGCGCCACGACTACGAGGAAATTCCCGCCGATGCGGCAAAAGCCGTGATCGAAAAGGTGAGGGACAGTTTCGGCGATCTGCAGGGGGCGCAATTGGGCCAATACCGGGTGCTTTTTTGCGACGATTTCAGCTATACCGACCCGGTAGACGGAAGCATCAGCACGGGCCAGGGGCTCAGGATAGGTTTTACCGACGGCTCGCGCATCGTGTTCCGGCTCTCCGGAACCGGGACATCCGGCGCGACCCTCCGGGTCTATCTGGAATCCTTCGAAGCGGATGTTGCGAAGCAGAAAATGGATGCGCAGGATGCCTTGTCGGAACTCATCGCGATTTCGAGAAAAATTTCCGGCCTCGTCGAAATCACCGGAAGGACCGCACCCACCGTCATCACCTGAGTTTTTCGTCGGCGTTGTGGGCATCGCTGTCGTCCGGCGCTGCGAATTCGCTTTTATTGACACTGAATATCCTTCAGCGGCTTGGCATCCTGCGCGAGGAGAACTTCTCGGCAGGTCGAGAAAACGTTTTCAAATGCCGGATAATTTGAAAGAAATGCAGCCATCCACATTTTCTGTGGATAACCTTGTTGAAAAGATATGGATGGATGGCGGAATGCGGCTGAAATCAAGGGCCGCCCCGCCCCTGCCCGTTTTTTTGGCTGAAATTTTTATTCAAATAAACAAAAAGATATGATATGGGAATGGCGGGATCTGGCCTGTTGACATTTTCGGTTCTCCATGAAATTTGCGGTGGACAGAATGCCGCGGCCGGCAATCCCAGTAAAATGCCTGCAGCATGACGCCCATTTCCTTCTCCCCGGAAAAATTCTCCAGCAGATCCAGCATAGTTGCTGAACTTCCAGTTCCTGGCGGGAAGCTCCAGCCTCGCTGCTGAAGTATAATGACGAGAAACCAGCGCTTCTCCGGATGAGGAATTCGCAATTCGATTGCGCTGGCATGAAGAGGCGTATACAAGACGGAGACTGAGTCATGATCGTCGGCCTGTCCATCAGGAATTTCAAAGGGATCAAGGAAATCCTGGACCTTCCTCTGGAGGACTTCCATGTCCTGGTCGGCCCCAACGGGGTCGGCAAGACGACCTTTCTGGACGCCATCGACTTCGTTCGTGACTGTCTGGCGATGAGCCCTATTGCAGCAGTGGAATCCCGCCACATTGCGGACTTCAATGATCTGACCTGGTTGCGAAATGGCGGAACGATAGAGGTAGAACTGTGGCTCGACCTCTCCAGCAGCTTTCCGAATACAGCCGAGAACCTGCTCAATTATCGTTTGGCGATCCGGCAGGATGCCAAACTAGGGGTTTGCGTAGAAGATGAGCAGCTTCGGCAGTTTTCCAAGAGTTGGCTTCCCGCCGGACAGAAGCTGGGGTTCAGTCCGAAGGTGAAGCCGAAGAGGCTGCTCGGGAAAACGACCAAAGGCACGGATTTCTATTCCAGGGAAAAAGGAACCTACCAGGATTCCTTCAATTTCGGCCCGGACAAGCTGACGCTGGCTTTGACACCGCCGGACGAAGAACGATATCCCACGGCAAATGCAGTGCGCAAGTTTCTGATGCAAGGTGTGCGCTACATTCAGCTCAACAGCCCGGCCATGCGTTTGCCTTGTCCGGCCACCAGACCGGTGGATCTGGAACTGGACGGTACCAATCTGGCGCGTGTCGTTGGCAGATTATTGGGCATGAATGGAGGTTCGGGTCCTTTCTGGGACACACCGGATTCGCCTGTGGCTCGCTGGACGCAGCACTTGCGTTATGCATTGCCTGATCTGGTCAATATCGGTTGGGCGAGGCGTCAGGCGGACAATGCCGAATATCTGATGTTGCGCTATGAAAACGGACTGGAAGCGCCGAGTTGGGTGCTTTCAGACGGGACTTTGCGCATGCTGGCGCTGACCATTCCCGCCTTCCTGCCGCCGGAATCCGCTGTCTATATGGTGGAAGAGCCTGAAAACGGCGTTCACCCCAAGGCGCTGGAGATCATCTTGCGCTCGTTATCCTCGATTCCGGGCGCCCAGATGCTGCTGGCAACTCATTCACCATTCGTGGTTCAGCAATGCGGTGTCAAGCCGCTTCTATGCTTCAGTCGTGACGAAAATGGCGCTCATGTCTCTTCCGGTATCGAGCATCCAGTGCTCCGGGCCTGGGATGGTGTTCCGGACCTTGGCATTGTGTTTGCGGCCGGGGTGCTGGAATGAAGGATCTGCTCGTTTATGTAGCCGATGCGGATGCCCTGGCTTTCATGAGATCGATTCTGAACAAGCCGCAGGCGCTCGGGATTCGTCCGGTCAGTTTCGACATCGAGCGCCATCCGCTTCGCGATGCCGGGATGTTGCAAAGCGGGGCCGAGTTGGTTCGAATGCACAAGGGAAAATATCAAAAGGCGTTGCTGATGTGGGATCACCACGGTTCCGGACAGGATCACAAGCAATCTCCGAATCAGATGGGGGTCTGGTGTTCAGGGGAAGCTGGATTCGTTCACCTGGCGGGACAACAGTGCAGTAACCGTTCTGCAGCCGGAACTTGAGCAGTGGCTGTGGTTTTGCGATAGTGCTGTCGCGGCTCATTGCAATATTTCGGTATTTCAATTGAGGCAATGGGTGGAGGAACGTGCAGCGAAACTTGGCATGTCAGGTGCTGATCTCAGGCGGCGGCAACCCAAAGAACTCTTCGAATACGTCATGAAGGAAAGACTTAAGCGAACCATTTCTCCGCGTGATTTTGAGGAAATCGGAAAACGCGCAGGGGTTGGCAGTCTATTGCCTTGCGACTCCTTTGGCGCTATCGTGGAAATGCTTCGCAACTGGTTTCCACCCGAAAAAGCGTCGAGCGGTTGGCACGGTCCGGACCTGCGCTGATCAGGCTCCGAGATAGGGGCGCGCGACGACGGTCCTGAGACGCACCAGCAGGGCGGGGCTTACGCCGAGGTTGTCCATCAGCGCATCGTTGTAGCTGCTGTCGAGCAGGTAATGACAAAGATCCAGGAGGCGGAGCAGGGCGGCGACGGCCCGGCTCGCTTCGCTTCTGTCCGGCACCTTTTGCAGGATGACCGCGGGGAGCGCTGCGCGCAGAAAGCTCATGCTGGCGGCGACGAAGATGGGTGGAATCCTGAATCTCACATGGGTTTCCCCGATCCTGGTCTGGCGCGAAATGAATTCCTCGTCCAAATTTCCGCAGAAAAGTTCGGTCATCCAGTCGATGTGCGTGTTCTTCAGGAGTGCGAGACTGGACTGACGCAGATAGGGGGCGGTCAGTTCGTCCCTTGCCAGTATTTCGTAGAATCGGTCTGTGAGTTCGGGGATATGGGGGATCACCTGCTTTGCCACCCTGGACAGGATTTCCGCTTCTGCACTGCCGAAACCGCTGATGTTGCAGAACGTGGCGAAATCCGTATCGCTGATTCCCATCGAATCGCTCCTGTCCTGAAAAATCCGCCCATTTTAATCCAATCGAAGTCCAAGTCAACAATAATTCATTTTTTGGAATTGATAGAGAAAACCATTCTGTTGAAGTGGGAATTGGTCGCGGAGTCCGGCGAAGATTCCGGTTTCCGGACCCTGGAATTTCGAAGCCGGTTTTTCGGCGAGACCATGCTTTTGGCAAATGGGCATGCCGGGCGATATTGCATGGCCGGATTTTTAGACAAATTCCAATTTGTTGAATGCAAATTGATTTTTATTGTCTGTCGTCGTAATATCCGTTTGAAGAGGAAAGCCCTGACCGGACCGGAAAGGCGGGGCAAGCTGCGTCGACATGCAAAGAGCTGTTCCACGGTATTCGGCGCACCATCCTCTCATTCCTGTGACTGATTTCCTGAAAGTAAAATTGAAACACGTTCGACTGTTTCTGGGCGGAGCGCTTTTCGCTGCCGGATGGATCGCTTCGGTTTCACCCGGCGGCTGGAGGATCGGCTTGTGTTTCCTGCTTTGCGGCCTGGCTTTCCTTGCAGGAATCCGGAGCAGGGCGCTGATCGAGGCGAAAGGACAACTGGAGAATCTCAACCGGATGTATCTGGTGCTGAGCCGGGTGAGCGCAGCCACGGTCCGGGTCAGAAACCGGGAAGAGCTGTTTTCGGACATCTGCAGCATCCTGGTCGATTCCGGAGGCCTCGCGATGGCCTGGATCGGCATGCTGAATGAAGGAGAAATCCTTCCCGTGGCCCATGCAGGACGGGAGGAAGGCTACACAGGGATACTGAAAAGGACAGGCCTCATGGGCCAGGAAGGACCGGTATCCCTGATGATGAAAAGCGGAAAGCCGCAAATTTGCCAGGATATCTCGACCGATCCGAGAATGGACGTCTGGCGCGAAGAGGCTTTGCGGCGGCAATACCGTTCTTCCGCAGGGTTCCCCCTGCATCTGGAGGGCAGCAGAATCGGCGTGATCAATGTGTATGCAGCGCAGCCCGATTTTTTCAGCGAGGAAATCACCCGCCTGTTCATCGAGATCGGCGAAGCCGTTTCCTTTGCCATTCAATACCTGGAACAGCAGGGCAGGCGGCTGGCTGCGGAAGAAGGATTGCGCAGGCTCAATGCCGAACTCGAATCGCAGGTGAAACAGAGAACAGGCCAGCTCGAAGCGGCCAATGCCGAACTCGAGGCCTTCAGCTATTCCGTCTCCCACGATTTGCGTGCGCCGCTCAGAAGCATAGACGGTTTCAGCGAGATCCTGCTGCAAAAGCATTCCGCCCAACTCGACGATGCCGCGAGGGATTATCTCGGCAGGGTGAGGCGTTCCAGCAGGAGAATGGGGGAACTCATCGAGGATCTTCTTGCGCTCTCCAGGGTGGGGCGGTCGGAAATTCACAAGGAAGAAATCGATCTCGCTCCGATCGCGCGGGCCGTCATCGCGGAGCTGGATGCGGCCAATCGCTGCGTGGAATGGACGATCGAGGAAAGCGTGCCGGTTTATGCCGATTCCCGCCTGATGAAGATCGTCCTGGAAAACCTGATCCGCAACGCCTGGAAATTCACCGCACCGAAAAATCCTGCGAAAATCGGCTTCGGTTCGCTCGGAGCGGAAGGTGAAAAAATTGTCTACGTGCGAGATAATGGCGTGGGCTTCGACATGAAGCATTCCGGAAAACTGTTCGGCGCCTTCCAGCGCCTGCACCGGGCGGACGAATTCGAGGGAACCGGAGTCGGGCTGGCCACCGTGCAGCGGATCATCCACAGGCACGACGGAAAGATCTGGGCCGAGGCCGAAGCTGGCGCGGGCGCGACATTCTATTTCTCGCTATAAGGAGAGCATGGGAAAGGACAAGGTGATGCTGCTGGTCGAGGACGACCCGGACGACATGGAATTCGCCCTGCTCGCCCTTCGTGAAAACGGCCTGGACGAGAACGTCGTGATCGCCAGGGATGGACAGGAAGCGCTGGATTATCTGTTCTCGGGGAACGCCAGCGCAGGATTCGTCCTGCTGGATCTCAAGATGCCCAGGGTGGACGGATTCGAGGTGCTGCATCAGATGCGTTCCACCGGAGCCACCTGCAATCTTCCGGTGGTGATTCTGAGTTCCTCGAACGAGGAGCGCGATCTGGAAGCCTGCTACAGGCTGGGCGCGAATGGCTATGTAAGGAAATCCCTGGACTATTCCGAATTTTCAGACGCGATCGGCAGGATCGGCCGGTTCTGGCTCGAACTCAATGAGGTGCCATGCTCCTAGAGGAACTCAGGGTGTTGCTCGTCGAGGATTCTCCCGACGATGCGGATCTCGTGCTCGCAGCGCTCGCCAGGGAAGGGCTTTCCGTGCATTGTCTGCGGGTGGAGACTGCCGCGGAGATGGAGAAGGCGCTGGATCAGGAATGGGATGCGGTGTTGTCCGACTTCAATCTGCCGCAGTTTTCCGGCCTCGATGCGCTCCAGATCCTGAAATCCAGAAAACCTGACATCCCCATCCTGGTCGTCTCCGGTTTCATCGGCGAAGAAGCGGCCGTGGCGATGATGAAGTCGGGCGCACATGACGTCGTGATGAAGGACAATCTGGCACGCCTCGGCCCTTCCCTGAAGCGCGCATTGACCGAGTCGGAAATGCGGCTCGAAAGGCAGCGGGTGACTTCCGCGCTGAGGACGAGCGAGGCGCGCTTTTCGGCCATGACCAACAACGTGCCGGGAATGGTGTTCCAGTATGTGCTCGGAGGATCGGGCGGTCACTTTTCCTTCGCGAGTGAAGGGGCTTTCGCAGTTTGCGGCCTGACCCCGGAGATCCTGCTGGCCGATCCTGAATCCTTCATGAACCTGTTCGATGCGCCTGAAAAGGCCTCCTTTCTCGCCAGCAGGGATGCTTCCGCTTCCTCCCTTTGCGCATGGAACTGGGAAGGAAAGATCCTTTCCTTCGAGGGATGGGAAAAATGGGTCAATCTCAGGGCGACTCCGGGAAAACTGGATGACGGCAACCTGTTCTGGGACGGGGTGCTCTTCAACATCACCGAGAGCAAAAAAAAGGAAGAGGAAATCCGCCGCTCCCGCGAACTGCTGAGGCAGCTTTCCGCCCATCGGGACAGCACCAGGGAGGACGAAAGGAAGAAAATCGCGCGCGAAATCCACGACGAACTCGGTCAGGCGCTCACCGCCCTCAAGATCGATGTGGACTGGCTCGGGGAGAGGTTGCCGAAGGAAGGGAAAGTAGGGGAAAGATTGCAATCGATGTCCAGGATCCTGCTCGATACCGTGGAGTCGGTTCGCAGGATCGCTTCCCACCTGCGCCCGGGCATGCTGGACGATCTGGGGCTTGCGGCTGCGATCGAATGGCAGATCGACCAGTTCATGGCGCGTTCCGGTATCGAATGCGAACTTTCCATGAATCGGGAAGAATTTTCTGCGGACGAGCGCCTTTCCATCTGCATTTACCGCATCGTCCAGGAAGCCCTCACCAATGTGGCGCGGCATTCCGGCGCAAGGCGCGTGGATGTCTTGCTCGAGGAGCATCCGGGGAGCTTCAGGATCGAGGTCCGCGACGACGGAAAGGGCTTCGATGTGGATTTGCTTCGTCATTCCTACGGCCTGCTCGGCATCCGCGAAAGGGTGGAAATGCAGGGAGGAGAGGTCGAGGTGGCGAGCCGTCCCGGAAACGGCACGCTCCTGCGGGCGAGCATTCCGCTGAGGGTGGCGCAATGATCCGCATCCTGCTGGTCGACGACCATACCATTTTGCGCGAAGGGCTGAAGCAGATCCTGGCCGATTGCCACGACATGGTCGTGGGCGGCGAAGCGGACAACGGCCATGATGCACTGAGCAAGATCCGGGAAGACGAGTGGGGAGTGGTGGTGCTCGACATGTCCATTCCCGGGCGAAGCGGAATCGAGCTCATCCGCCTCATCAAGGCCGAGAAGCCAAGGCTCCCCATCCTCATCCTCAGCATGCACAAGGAAGACCAGTATGCCGTGCGCACCCTGCGCGCCGGCGCATCGGGCTATCTTTCCAAGGACAGCGCTTCCGGTCAACTGGTTTTCGCCATCCGCAAGGTGGCCTCCGGGGGAATCTATCTCAGTCCCGGAACGGCCGAAAAACTGGCCTTTTCCTTCAGGCAGGAATCGGATGCGCTTCCCCACACCCTTTTGTCAGACCGAGAATACCAGATCTTCCTGTTGCTCGTTCATGGGAAAAACATTTCGGAAATCGCGGAAGAGCTTCATCTCAGCGTGAAAACGGTGAGCACGCACAAGACCCGCATCCTGCAGAAAATGGGCGTGGACAATCTGCCTGCACTGGTGAAGTACGCGATCCGTCAAGACCTCATCGATTCGGGCGAGCTTTCCTGAGTGTAGGAAAATTCCTACCCGTCTCGCCTTATTCCTACCATGAGAATCAGCTTCGGCTGATTTTTTTTTGCCTGTAGAAAGTCCATCATTACCTCATCGAAGTGGTTCTGGGGCGGCAAATGAGAGTTCATCTGGCGGAAGATTCGCGGCTGGTTCGCCAGAGGCTCAGGGAAGGCATCGCGGAGATCGATTCCATGATTCAGGTCACCGAGAGCGAGACAGCCGGGGAAGCAATCGTCAGGATCGAGGAGGAAAGCCCGGATGTCGTGGTGCTCGATCTGAACCTTGGCAAAAGCAGCGGCCTGGAAGTGCTGAAGGAAATGCGCAGGCAAAAGCTGGAGGTCACCGTGCTGGTGTTCACCAATCATGCCGAGGAAATCTACAGGAAAAGGTGCCTGGCGATGGGAGTCGCGCATTTCTTCGACAAGCTGAAGGATTTCGAGAAACTGATCGAAACGATCGGAGTTTGCATGAAAGAGAGGGGAAGATGAAGGGGATTCTTGTGCTGCCTGCCCTGCTGGGGGCGGGGGCGACGGTGTATTTCGGGGCCGCATCCCTGGCGAGCCTGGCGATTGCTGCATGCGTGATGCTCTGCGCCCTGATCGCTGTCTACCTGTATGGAAAGCAGACGGATGCGCAATTGTCCGGGGCGATTTCCGGGAAGGAAGCGGAGCTTGCAGCGAAATTCAGGGGCGAATCGGAAGCCTGTCTTTCCGGCCTGGAAGCTTTCGGCAGATCCGTCCCTCCGGTCTGGGAGCGCCAGATCGAAACGGCCAGGGGGCAGATGGAAGGGGCGGTGATTTCGATCGCTGCCAGATTTTCCGGGATCGTGGAAAAGCTCGAGGATGCGGTTTCCGCTTCCAGCGCTTCGGCCGATTCCGCAGAAGGCGGTCTGGTGCAGGTTTTCGATCGCAGCGAAACCAGCCTAAATGCGGTCATTTCTTCCCTGAGGCAGGCGGTGAAGAACCGGGACGAACTGCTGAGGGAAGTCGAGGGGCTGGTGCAATACATCGACCAGTTGAAGGAGATGGCGGCCTCCGTGGCGGACATCGCCGACCAGACCAATCTGCTCGCATTGAATGCCGCCATCGAGGCCGCTCGTGCCGGAGAGGCCGG
>JABEVD010000238.1 GCA_013044025.1 Burkholderiales bacterium | reverse complement strand
CTGCGAACGGTGGTAGCCTCGGGTTCTTCAAGCGTGGAATGATGGTGAAACCCTTCGACGATGCGGTGTTTTCGATGAAGGCGGGAGAGATCAGCGCGCCGGTGCGCACCGATTTCGGCTTCCACATCATCCGTCTGGATGCGGTCAAGCCGGAAAAGGTGAAAACCATCGACGAGGTTCACGACGAGATCGTTCACGAAATCAGGAAGCAGGAAGCGGGCAAACGCTTCAGCGAAAGCGCGGACGGATTCAGCAACAAGGTCTACGAACAAAGCGGCAGCCTGCAGCCGGCGGCGGACGCCTACAAGCTGCAGGTAAAGGAAAGCGGCTGGATCGATGCTTCCGGAAACGGCGACGCGGAATTTCCCGCCAATCCCAAGCTGCTCAAGGCGATTTTCTCATCCGATTCCCTGAAGAAGAAGCAGAATACCGAAGCGGTCGAAGTGAGCACCAATGTGCTGGTTTCGGCGCATGTGACGCAAGAGAAACCCGCCTACACGAAGCCGCAATCGGAAGTGGAGGAAGAGATCCGCAAGCGCATTCTTGCGAAAAAAGCCGAAGATGCCGCAGTCGCGGAAGGCAAGGATGCGCTTGCCAAACTCCAGTCCGGCAAGGAGGCTGCAGTGAACTGGAAGGATCAGGTTGCGCTTTCCAGAAGATCTGCGCCTCCGGGGATGGACCCGTCCGTCGCCCAGGCGGTTTTGCGCGCCGACGTGAAGACCCTTCCCGCTTATGTCGGCGTGGAATCTCCGCAGGGATACCGGGTGGTGAAGATCGTGAAACTGGTTGCTGCGCCCCAGCCTTCCGTGGAGGAAGTGCAGGGATTCGGCAAGAAAATCGCAGGGGCAGAATCCGAACAGGAACTCGGCAGTTACTTCACCAGCCTGAAAAGTCGCGCCAAGATCACGGTGAACAGAAAACTCGTCGCGCCGCAGGCGCAATGATTTTCCGCAAGGCAATGCCTTGCGGAAACTTCTTCAGATCGAGCTTCCCATGGTGGTGTTGAAGCCGCTGTCGACATAGGTGATTTCGCCGGTGATGCCCGAGGCGAGATCGGAGAGAAGGAATGCGGAGGCGTTCCCCACTTCCTCGATGGTGACGTTCCTGCGCAATGGCGCATGATGCTCGACGAAATCGAGGATCTTGCCGAATCCGTCGATTCCGCTGGCTGCGAGGGTCTTGATCGGGCCCGCGGAGACGGCGTTCACGCGGATTCCCTTCGGTCCGAGACTTTGCGCGAGGTAGCGCACCCCGGCTTCCAGGCTCGCCTTGGCGAGACCCATCATGTTGTAGTTCGGAACCGAACGCTCCGCGCCCAGATAGGATAGCGTGAGCAGCGCCGCGCGGTCGCTCAGCATCGGCAGCGCGCCCTTGGCGAGCGCGGCGAAGCTGTAGGAGCTCACTTCGTGCGCAACCCTGAATGCATCGCGGGACAGGCCTTCGAGGAAATCTCCGGAAAGCGCTTCCCTCGGCGCGAATGCGATGGAATGAACGATGCCGTCGAGGCTTTCCCAGTGCTTTCCGAGTTCTGCGAAAAGAGCGGTGATTTCCTCGTCATTGGAAACGTCGCAGGGGAAAACCAGTGTGCTGTCGAAATCCTCGGCGAGCTTGGCGACACGCTCCCTGAATTTTTCCATCTGGTAGGTGAAGGCGAGTTCGGCGCCCTGCTCGGCGCAGGATTTTGCGATCCCGTAAGCGATCGAACGGTTGCTGAGCAAGCCGGTGATGAGGATGCGTTTTCCCTTGAGAAATCCCATGTCATTCCTTTCGTTGATGAATCAGGGGATTATAGCATGTATGGCAGGCGCCCCGCCGATTGGGCTAAACTGTCGCCTATGCGGCAAATTCTGATCCTTCTTTTCCTTGCGCTCTCCGGCTGCGGCAGCATCTGGGACGACCCCTATCCGGCCTCCGACAGCGGCAAATCCATCCTGTATCTCGCCTTCACGGAAAGGCCGAAACATCTCGATCCGGCAAGATCCTACAGCGAAAACGAGGCGGCGGTCGACGCGCAGATCTACGAGCCCCCGCTCCAATACCATTATCTCAAACGCCCTTATACCCTGGTTCCGCTCACCGCAACCGAAATTCCGCATCCGGAATATTACGACGCAAAAGGAAATCGCCTGCCGGAAGATGCGCAGGAAGTCGCAACCAGTCTGTATCGAATCCGCATCCGCCCCGGCATTTTCTATCAGCCCCATCCCGCTTTCGCCAGGGATGCAAAGGGGGATTTCCTCTACCGGCATCTCTCCAGTGAATCGCTCTCCGGAATCGATTCTATTGCGGATTTCGCAAGAACCGGAACCCGGGAACTCGTCGCCAACGATTATGTATATGAAATCAAGCGCCTTGCGAGCCCATGGAGCCAGTCTCCGATCGCAGGTCTCATGGGGGAATACATCGTAGGATTCAGGGATTTTGCCCGGAAACTGGAAAAATCGGGCAAGGTGGATCTGGACGGGATAAATCTTCCCGGAGTGAAGGTGGAGGATCGTTACACCTACACGATCAGGGTGAAAGGAAAATATCCGCAATTCAAGTACTGGCTCGCGATGAATTTCTTCTCCCCGATGCCCCCGGAAGTCGATCGCTTCTATTCCCAGCCCGGAATGGCGGAAAAGAACCTGACGCTGGACTGGCATCCGGTCGGAACCGGTCCCTACATGATGACCGAAAACAATCCGAACAGCAGGATGACCCTGGTGAGAAATCCGAATTTCCATCCTGAAGCCTATCCTTCGCACGGGATGCCGGGGGACAATCTGAAGGATGCAGGGCTCGCCATGCCTTTCATCGACAAGGTGATTTTCTCCCGAGAAAAGGAAAGCATTCCTTACTGGAACAAGTTCCTGCAGGGATATTACGATGTCTCTGGGATTTCTTCGGACAGTTTCGACCAGGCGGTCGCGGTTTCCATCCAGGGGGAAGCGCAGGTCTCTCCGCAAATGAAGGAAAAGGGCATCGAACTCAAGACTTCGGTCGCGCCTTCCATCCTTTACATGGCTTTCAACATGGATGATCCCGTGGTGGGCGGATCGAGCGAGCGGGCGAAGCTGCTGCGTCAGGCGATCTCGATCGCGATGGATTTCGAGGAAAACATCTCCATTTTCGCCAACGGACGGGGAATTCCCGCGCAGGGGCCGATTCCGCCGGGGATTTTCGGCTACCGGGAAGGGCGGGCCGGGATGAACCCCGTCGTCTACGACTGGGTGAACGGGGAAGCCAGGAGAAAATCGATCGATGCAGCGAAGGCGCTGCTTGCGAAGGCGGGTTATCCGGATGGGCGCGATGCGAAGAGCGGAAAGCCGCTGGTGCTTTATCTCGACGCAACCGGGCGGGGGGCGGACGACAAGACGCGCTTCGACTGGTACCGGAAGGAATTTTCGAAAATCGATCTGCAGCTCGAAATCCGCTCGACCGATTACAATCGCTTCCAGGAGAAAATCAGGAAAGGGACGGCGCAGATCTTCACCTGGGGATGGAATGCGGATTATCCCGATCTGGAGAATTTCCTGTTCCTGCTCTACGGCCCCCAGGGCAAGGTGAAGCATGGCGGGGAGAATTCCGCCAATTACGAGAACCCGGAATACGACCGGCTCTTCGAGGAAATGAAGAACATGGACGATACGCCGGAGCGGCAGAAAATCATCGACAGGATGCAATCCATCGTGCAGGAGGATGCGCCCTGGATCTGGGGAATGTATCCCAAGGATTACCAGTTGAACCATTCCTGGCTCTCCAATCTCAAACCGAATCAGATGGCCAGAAACAGCCTGAAATACCTGAGGGTCGATGCGAAGCTGCGGGATGAAAAGCGCCATGAATGGAACCGCCCTGAGTACTGGCCTTTCGCCGCGCTTTTCGCGCTTTTCCTGGTGACGGCGATTCCCGCCTACCGGGTTTACCGCAGGAGAGAGGAAATGAAGGCAAGATGATCGCCTACCTGGCAAGACGCGTGCTCTACGCCATCCCGATCCTGCTCGGGGTGAATCTGTTCACTTTCGCGCTGTTTTTCGTCGCGAACAGCCCGGACGACATGGCGAGGCTGCAGCTCGGAATCAAGCGCGTGACTCCGGAGGCCATCGCCATCTGGAAGCATGCCCACGGCTACGACAAGCCGCTCTTCTACAATGGCGCAGATCAGGGTCTGCAGCGATTTTCCGACACCATCTTCTTCGAAAAATCCGCATCGATGTTCGCATTCGATTTCGGGCGGGCGGACGACGGGCGCGACATCGCGAGGGAGATCAGGATGCGGGCAGGTCCCAGTCTGGAGATCGCGCTGCCTTCCTTCGTGATCGGCATGATGACCAACATCACTTTCGCGCTCCTGATGGCTTTCTTCCGCGCCACACTGCTCGACATGTGGGGCGTGGTGCTTTGCGTGGCGGCCATGTCGATTTCCGGCCTTTTCTACATCATCGGCGGACAGTTCCTGGTGGCGAAGCTCTGGCACTGGGTGCCGATTTCGGGTTTCGAGTCCGGCCTGTCTTCGCTGAAATTCGTGATTCTGCCGGTCGCGATCGGCGTGGTGAGCGGAATCGGCGGCGGCGCGCGCTGGTACAGGACCCTTTTTCTCGAGGAAATCGGCCGGGATTATGTCCGGACTGCGCGGTCCAAGGGCATTTCCGAGCTCGCCGTTCTGTTCCGCCATGTCGCGAGGAACGGCCTGATTCCGATCCTCACCGGGGCGGTGGTGATCATTCCCTCGCTCTTCATCGGCAGCCTCATCCTGGAATCCTTTTTCGGCATTCCAGGGCTCGGCAGCTATACGCTGGATGCGATCAATTCGCAGGATTTCGCCGTGGTGAGATCGATGGTCTTCATCGGATCCCTGCTCAACATCCTGGGGCTGATGCTGACCGACATCTCCTATACCGTCGCAGACCCGAGGATCAGACTGCAATGAAGCCGGTGATTCTCTGGACGGACGGACTGATTTTCCTGCTGATTTTCGTGCTTTGCGCTTTCGCATGGTATGCCTCGAAGCGGCCCCATCTTTCCGCACCCTGGAAAAAGGTCGGGGAAAGCAGGAGCGGGATGATTTCGGCCGTGGTGCTGATGTTCTTCGTCGGAATCGGCTTTCTCGATTCGCTGCATTACAGGCCGGCTGACGGAAAGGGCGCATGGTCGGTTCAGGTGCTGAGCGCATTCGATGCCCTGGCTTCGAAAATGAGGACCCGGACCGAGACGACCTATTCCGCCCCCTTTGCCACCCATTCCTTCCAGAAGGAAGCCGTGCTGGTCGACGGCAAGCCGGAAAGGGTTTATCCGCGGCTGAAATACGGAGGAGCGGAACTTCATGACCCCGCGAGGGACGAGATTCCGGATGTCGCGAAGCGGGTGCTCGCCTCCTGGGGCTGGGCGATTCTCGCATGGATTGCCGCATTTGTTGCGCTCGCCCTTGCGCTTGCGAAGGGGAGGAGCCTGAAAATGTCCGCCGCGATGATCCTGAAGGGGGAGAGCAATCATCCCTGGGATGCCATGCTGTACACGCTGCTCGCGCTTTTCCTGATCTTTTTCCCCGCCTTTTCGCTCTCTTCCCATTACCATGTGTTCGGCACCGACAAGGTGGGGCAGGATGTCTTCTACCTCGCCCTGAAGAGCATCCGCACCGGGCTCGTGATCGGCACGCTCACCACGCTGGTGATGCTTCCCTTCGCGATCTGGCTGGGGATCCTCGCGGGCTATCTCGGGGGATGGATAGACGACGTGATCCAGTATATCTACACCACATTGAATTCGATCCCGTCGGTGCTGCTCATCGTGGCCTCTGTGCTCATGATGCAGGTGTATATCGACTCCCATCCTTCCCTTTTCGAGACCATGGCGGAGCGGGCGGACCTGAGATTGCTTTTCCTTTGCATGATCCTCGGCATGACGAGCTGGACCGAGCTTTGCAGGCTGCTCAGGGGGGAGGCGCTGAAGCTCAGGGAAATGGACTACATCCAGGCGGCCCAGGCTTTCGGCGTCTCCCATCTGAAGATCGTGACCCGCCACATCCTGCCCAACGTGATGCACATCGTGCTGATTTCGGTGGTGATGCAGTTCTCCTCTCTGGTGCTTGCGGAGGCGGTGCTTTCCTATGTCGGGGTGGGAGTCGATCCATCCATGATCAGCTTCGGCACCATGATCAATGCTGCCCGTCTGGAAATGGCGCGGGAACCGATGGTGTGGTGGTCGCTTGCCGCAGCATTCCTGTTCATGTTTTCCATGGTGCTGGCAGCGAACCTGTTCGCAGATGCGGTTCGGGATGCTTTCGACCCCAGGCTGCAGACCAGAAGCGCGCTTGGCATCCTGAAGAGAGTGATCGGGAGGAATCCGCAATGAGCTGGATGGAAGCGAAGAATCTCGACACCTGGATCGCGAATCGCGGCAAGCTGCTGCATGTCGTCGACGCGGTGAGCCTGGCCGTGAAAAAGGGGGAGACTTTCGCACTCGTCGGGGAATCCGGATGCGGAAAATCGATGACTTCCCTTTCCATCCTGAGGCTGCTTCCGGATGCGGGAAAAATCGCGGGCGGCCAGGTGCTGCTCGAAGGAGTCGACCTGCTCGAATTGCCCGAAAGGAAAATGCGCGATGTGCGGGGAAAACGGATCGGCATCATTTTCCAGGAGCCTGCGCTTTCCCTCAATCCGGTGATGCGAGTGGGAGAGCAGATCGGCGAAGTGCTCGAGCGCCATTTCGGCATGAAGGGGGAGGCCAGGCGTGCGCGGGTCGCAGAGCTTCTTGCCCAGGTGGGCATTCCCGATCCTGATTTGCGCGCTGCCGACTACCCGTTCCAGTTGTCAGGCGGAATGAAGCAGCGGGTGATGATCGCCATGGCCCTTGCGGGAGAGCCGGACATGCTGATCGCGGACGAGCCCACCACTGCGCTCGACGTCACCATTCAGGCGCAGATCCTCGAATTGCTGCGAAGCATCCAGAACAGGAACGGCATGTCCATCCTGCTCATCACCCACGATCTCGGGGTGGTGTCCGAAATGGCGGACCGGGTCGCGGTGATGTATGCCGGGGAGATCGTCGAACAGGCCGAGCGCGATGCCTTCTTCGCAAGCCCGGCCCATCCCTATTCCAGGAAACTCTTCGCTTCGCTCCCGGGAATGGGCAAGAGGGGAGGGATGCTCGACGTGATCCGCGGCTCGGTTCCTTCTCTTTCCGGGGAATTTTCAGGCTGCCGTTTCGCGGACAGATGCGACCATGCCTGGGATCTTTGCAGGGAATCGGCGCCTTCCTGGTTCGATGCAGGAAACGGAAGTCTGGCGAGATGCCATCTTTACGACGGAAGAGGGGGCGTTCCCCGATTGGCGAAGGCGCCCGCCGAGAGAGGGATTTCCGGGTCGGGCGGCGTGGTTCTCGAAGTGAAAAATCTCAAGGTGCATTTTCCGGTGAGGAAAGGGCTCCTGCAGCGGGTATCCGGCAAGGTCGCGGCGGTGGACGGCGTCTCTTTTTCGCTTGAATTTGGAAAAACCATGGCGCTGGTGGGGGAATCCGGATGCGGAAAGACCACCACGGGAAAAGCGATCCTTCAGCTCCTGAAGCCGACCATGGGCAGCGTGCTCTACAATGGGAAAGATCTGGCTGGACTCGAAGGGGGCGAATTGAGGCGGGCAAGGGAAGGATTGCAGATCGTTTTCCAGGATCCGTACGCATCGCTCAATCCGCGCATGCGGGTTCGCGAGATCATGGAAGAGGGGATGAAGGAGAAGGACGAGGGGAGGATTGGCGCGCTGCTCAAGGAGGTGGGGTTGTCCACCGACGCGATGCTCCGCTATCCCCACGAATTCTCCGGAGGGCAGCGCCAGCGCATCGCCATCGCAAGGGCGCTTGCGGTCAATCCCAGGGTGCTGGTCCTGGACGAGCCGACCAGCGCGCTCGACGTTTCGGTGCAGGCGCAGATCCTGAATCTCCTGATGAGGCTGCAGCAGGACCACGGGCTTTCCTATCTCTTCATCACGCACAACCTTTCCGCAGTGGAATATCTCGCGCACGATGTCGCGGTGATGTATCTCGGCAGGATCGTGGAAAAGGGCAATGCGGAGAAGCTGCTCGCTTCTCCCGCCCACCCTTATACCCGTGCGCTCCTCGCAGCAGCGCCTTCCCTCGAAACAAGGAAGGTCAGGGAAACATTCGAGGGGGAGCTTCCTTCTCCGCTTTCGCCTCCGCCGGGATGCCATTATCATTCCCGCTGTCCGCAAAGAATGCCCGTATGCGCATCGGTTTACCCGGAAGCCTGCGTGCTTGCGGACGGACGTGAAGTGCGCTGCCATCTGTACGGCGATTCGCCATGAAAAGGCTTGCCGGCTTCTGGGCGCTGCTTTTTTGCGCTGCGATCTTCGCTGCAGGCGGGATCGGCCTTTCGGACAAGCTGATCTCTTACATGACGGCGAAATACGGGAGCGATGCGAAACAGCGCTTGCTGGACTGGGAAAAAGTGATCGACAAGGGAAAAACCGCATCGGAGCGGAACAAGCTGGATCTCGCCAACGATTTTTTCAACCAGATCCCGTATGTATCGGACCTTCAACACTGGGGCGTGAAGGATTACTGGGCCACCCCTGTCGAGATGCTTGCCTCCGACGGAGGGGATTGCGAGGATTATGCGATCGGGAAATACTTCACCCTGATCGCGATGGGCGTATCCGAAGACAAGCTCAAGATCACTTACGTACGCGAACTGCGCTTCGACCCGGTCGATCAGGCGCACATGGTGCTCGCCTACTATCCGACGCCGGATGCGGATCCGCTGATTCTGGACAATGTGGACAAGGCGATCTGGCCAGGTTCTGAACGAGACGATCTCGTTCCCGTATACAGCTTCAACGGCGCAGGCCTGTGGCTTGCCAAGGAAAGAGGGGCCGGCATGGAAGTCGGAAAGCCGGACAGGATCAGCATGTGGAACGATCTCATCGCCAGGATGAACCGGGAAGCGAACCGATAGGGGAGGAAATATGACTTTAAGGATGCAGCTCGTTCTGACCATCACCGCGCTTTTTCTGGTGCTTTTCGCAGGAGTCGCGGTCATCAGCGTCAACAATACCCGGCATTATCTCGACGAGCAGCTTTCCTCGCTTGCACAGGATACGGCGACCTCCCTTGGCCTGTCGCTTTCTCCCCACATGAAGAAGAACGATCTTCCCATGATGAGATCGATGGTGAGCGCGATTTTCGATCGGGGCTATTATCGGGAAATCGACATGATCTCGATCCACGGCGAGCCGATGATCAGGATGGAAAATCCGGTCAAGGTGCATGGGGTTCCTTCCTGGTTCGTGGACCTCGTTCCGCTGGAGACCCCCGAAGGGGAAGCGCTCGTCATGTCCGGATGGCGGCAGGCTGCGACCATCCATGTGTGGAGCCACCCGGGTTATGCATATCAGCAGCTCTGGAAAACCAGCGTGGACGAATTCAGGCTTTTCCTGCTGCTCGCATCGGTCACGCTTCTGGTCGGGTTCATCGCCCTGCATTTCATCCTGCGCTCATTGCGCAAGGTGGAGGAGCAGGCCAATGCGATCAGTTCCAGGGAATATCTGATCCAGGAAAAGCTACCGTGGACCAGGGATCTCAGGCGGGTCGTGGAAGTCATGAACCGGATGTCGATCAAGGTGGGGGAAATGTTCAGGGAGCAGGAATCCCTCACCGAAATGTTTCGTGCTGAAACCTTGAAGGATGCGGTGACCGGGATCGG
>JABEVD010000063.1 GCA_013044025.1 Burkholderiales bacterium | reverse complement strand
TGCAGCGCATGCGCTGCACTTGAATTTGACCTTCATGCTCCCTCCTCATCCAACAATTCTTCGTGTTTTTGGCCGTGCCTGACTTTTCTGCCAGCCATTTTTTCCGAAGTATAACTATGTGTCGCTTTTCAGGTCAAGCCTTCGATCCATATATTTTTGCAATATTTCCAGACTGTTTTGCAATCGAAAGATCTCCCGTGAATCCATATTTCTAGCCCAGGATCGAATCCGGTTCCTTCAACTGGGGAAGCTGTTCCAGGGAAGAAAGGTCGAGGTCATTGAGGAATTGCACGGTCGTCGCATAGAGCGCAGGTCTTCCCGGCACTTCCCTGTGCCCGACGATTTCTATCCAGGACCTCGCCTCCAGGGTTTTCAGGATCTGACTCGAAACCGAAACCCCACGGATTTCCTCGATGTCTCCGCGGGTCACCGGCTGCCTGTAGGCGATGATGGCGAGCGTCTCCAGGGTCGCTCTCGAATAACGGGGTGGCTTTTTCGCATTCAATCGATCCAGATGCTTCTTCATTTCAGGGCGGGATCTGAACCGCCATCCACCGGCCACTTCGACGAGTTCCAGCCCCTTTCCCTCCCATTGCCTTGCCAGCGATGCAAGCAATTCCTCCACGCTTTCGATCTCCTCTTCGAAAAGTCTGGACAGATCGGATAGAGGAATGGGTTCTTCCGAAGTCAATAGCGCCGTCTCCAGAATGATCAAGGCAGTTTCAGGATTCATGGCTCACACGCACATAGATCGAGCCGAACGGTTCCGTCTGGAACAGCGAGACCATGCTTTCACGGGCCAATTCGAGCAGCGCAAGAAAGGCGACGATGAGCGCGGCAAGCCCTTTGCCGCAATCGAAGAGCTCGGAGAATTCCAGATATGCATGATCCCGGAGCTTCCTCAGTATGCCTGCCATGTGATCCCGGACTGAAAGCTCTTCGCGCCCGAGCTTGTGGGGAGTGGCCATTTTCGCGCGGGAGACGAGACCGAGCCAGGCCTGGACGAGATCGTTCACATCGAGGTCGGGAAGCAAGGGAAGATCAGCGCCACCCTGCTGCGCTCTGGCATGATGAAAGTCTCGCCCATCCAGCTCCAGCAAATCGAGCTCGATGGCCGCCTCCTTCATTCTTTCGTATTCGATGAGTCGCCGCACCAGATCCGCCCGCGGATCCTCTTCCTCGTTCATCGCAGCGGGTTTGGGAAGCAGCATCCTGGATTTGATTTCGATGAGAAGCGCCGCCATCAGCAGATATTCCGCAGCAAGTTCGTGACGCTGTCTCGCCTCCTCGATGTAGCTCATGTACTGACGGGTCAGCTCCGTCATGCTGATGTCGAGGATGTCGAGATTGTGCTTCCTGATCAGATAAAGAAGCAGGTCCAGAGGGCCTTCGAAGGTGTCGAGCACGACTTCGAGGGCCTCCGGAGGAATGTACAGATCCCTGGGAAGATCTCCGATGAGTTCGCCGTGGATTCTGGCGACGATCAACTGTAATCGAGCCCCATCGCTTCGCGAACTTCCCGCATCGTTTCCTGCGCGAGTTTTCTCGCCTTTTCACAACCGTCTGCAAGAATGTTCCTGAGAAGAGCCGGATCGTCGAGATAGGGCTGCGCCCGCTCCCGCATCGGTTCCTGCTCCTTCAACACCGCATCGATGACCGGCTGCTTGCATTCGAGACAGCCGATTCCCGCGCTCCGGCAACCTTTTTGCACCCATTCGCAGGTAGCCTCGTCCGAATACACCAGATGGAACTGCCAGACAGGGCACTTTTCCGGGTCGCCCGGATCGGTTCGTCTCACCCTGGCCGGATCGGTCGGCATGGTGCGGATTTTTTTCTCCACCACCTTCGGATCCTCGCGAAGCGAAATCGTGTTTCCGTAGGATTTGGACATCTTGTGACCATCGAGCCCGGGCATCCTGGAAGCTGCGGTCAACATCGCCTGCGGTTCGGAAAGAATCATCTTTCCGGTGCCTTCCAGATAACCATACAGTCTTTCCGTGTCGCCCACGCTCAGGTTCTGTTGCTCCTCCAGCAGGGATTTGGCCGCCTCCAGCGCATCGACGTCACCCTGTTCCTGAAAGCGCGATCTGAGCTCCGCATAGAGTTTCGCCTTTTTGGATCCCAGCTTCTTCACCGCGGCCTGCGCTTTTTCCTCGAAACCATGCTCCTTGCCGTAAATGTGGTTGAAGCGGCGCGCGATCTCCCGGGTGAATTCGATGTGTGGAACCTGATCCTCGCCCACCGGAACATGGGTCGCCCGATAAATGAGGATGTCCGCGCTCTGCAGCAGCGGATATCCCAGAAATCCGTAAGTGGAAAGATCCTTCTCGGTGAGCTTCTGCTGCTGGTCCTTGTAGGTCGGCACCCGCTCCAGCCAGCCGAGCGGCGTGATCATGGAAAGCAGCAGATGCAGCTCCGCATGCTCCGGAACCTTCGACTGCACGAAAACCGTCGCCTGGGAAGGATCGACCCCTGCGGCCAGCCAGTCCACCAGCATGTCCCATACGCTGCCCTCGATGACTTCTGGCGTATCGTAATGGGTGGTGAGCGCATGCCAGTCGGCAACGAAAAACAGGCAGGGATATTCGTGCTGCAGCCTGATCCAGTTTTTCAGCACGCCATGATAATGACCGAGATGGAGTTGTCCCGTGGGACGCATTCCCGAAAGGATGCGATCGGCAAACATTTTTATACCTTTTTATAATCCAAACAAACTCAATATCAGATGAACGGCGATGCTCATCAACGGGCCGAGGATCGCCCCCAGCAGTCCGCTGAAAAGCAGCACCACCAGGATGATTATGCCGTATGGTTCGATTTTGGCAAGCCGATAGGCTGCACGCGTGGGCAGCAGGCTCACCAGCACTCTCCCTCCATCGAGCGGTGGAACCGGAAGCAGATTCAGCACCATCAGGATGATGTTGATCTTCACGCCCATGTTGGCCATGACCGCAAGGGGGGATGCGAAATAATTTCCGGGCATCATCATCGCCAGCTTGAGAAAAAAGGCCCAGGCGATCGCCATGACGAGATTGGAAGCAGGGCCTGCCAGCGCGACCCACATCATGTCCTCTTTGGGATTTCTCAATGCGTTGAAATTGATCGGAACCGGCTTCGCCCAGCCGAACAGGAAGCCGCCCAGCGCCATCGAAACCAGGGGGATCACGATCGTGCCGATCGGATCGATGTGATGCAACGGATTCAGGCTCACCCTGCCCTGCCTGTAGGCGGTCATGTCCCCGAAACGCTTCGCGACATAACCGTGTGCCGCTTCGTGCATGGTGATCGCGAAAATGATGGGCAGCGCGACCACCGACACCATCTGGATGAAACTGGCAGGATCCGTCATTGCATTCCAAACGGAGCAAGATCCCCGTTTCCTTTCCTCAATAGTAGCGGGGGATTTTCAGTGAGATCGATCACCGTGGTCATTTCGATTCCACAGGCGCCGGAGTCGATGATGAGATCGACCTGATTTTCGAGCCTTTCGCGAATTTCCTCCGGGTCGTTGAGGGGAAATTCCTCATCCGGAAGCAGCAGAGTAGTGCTGAGGATCGGTTCACCCAGCTCCTCGAGCAGGCTGCCCACCACGATGCTGTCCGGTACGCGGATGCCGATGGTATTGCGTTTCGGATGCTGCAATCTTCTCGGCACTTCGCGGGTCGCTTTCAGGATGAAGGTATAGCTTCCCGGTGTGGCCGCCTTCAGCAACCGATACTGGGCATTGTCCACCTGTGCATAATGCGAAATGCTGGACAGATCGCGGCAAACCAGCGAGAAATGGTGCTTCTCGTCCACGCCGCGGATCGCCCGCATCCTCTCCATGGCGTTTTTATCGCCGATCGGGCATCCCAGCGCGTAACAGGAATCGGTGGGATAGACGATGACGCCGCCGCTCCTCAGGATTTCCACGGCCTGGCGGATCAGCCTCTGCTGCGGATTTTGCGGATAGATCGTGAAATATTGTGCCATCAGTTTCCTGCCTTCCAGGCTTCCCAGATCGGCGTGCATCCTTCCGGGAGGAGGGGGAGTCTGCCGAGATCGACGCGACTTTCCTCGGGGCTGTGAAAATCCGAACCCATCGATGCATACAGATCGAAACGCTTTGCGAAATCGCCGAAACGGATCGCCATGTCCCTGGTATGGCTGGAAGTGACCACCTCGATCCCCTGCCCGCCTGCTTCCCTGAACTCGCAAAGAAGCGACTTGAAGGCCTCCGTGCTCAATTCGTAACGCCCGGGATGCGCGATCACGGCCATTCCTCCGCTTGCCACGATCCAGGAAACGGCATCGGAAAGTTTCGCCCAATCATGACTCACATTGCCGGGCTTACCTCCCACCAGAAATTTCCTGAATACGCTCTGCACGTCCTTCGCATATCCATTGGACACGAGAAAGCGCGCAAAATGCGTCCTGCCGATCAGATTCTTGTTTCCCGCAAATGCATAGGCTCCTTCGAAGCTGCCGGAAATGCCCGCTCTCGAAAGCGCATCGCCGATTTCCCTCGCCCGCTTCGCCCGCCCTTCCCGGATCGAGCCCAGGCCGCCTTGCAGGTCCGCATTTTCCGGGTCGACATTCAAACCCACCACATGGATCGTCCTTCCTCTCCAGGTGACCGAAATTTCCACCCCGTTGACGAATTCAATGCCAAGATCCAGCGCAGCGCTTCCTGCTTCGCATAGTCCGTCGCAGTCGTCGTGATCGGTCAGGGCGAGGATTTCCACGCCGTTGGCCGAGGCGCGAGCGACGAGTTCACGGGGAGAGAGGACGCCGTCTGAGATGTTCGAATGGCAGTGCAGGTCGATGATCGGCATGGATGGGAACGGAAATATCTTCATCCATCATACCAAATCGCCCGCCACCTTCAAAAAGGTTTTTGATTATAATTGGCTGTATGGATCCTCGTCCGGAATTCCATAGGAGAGCTTCATGCAGTTCATCCCAGTAAATCGTCCCATCTCCATGGAGAAAAAGGACGAGACCGAAATCAACAGCATCTTCAACACGAGGGCGGTTCGGAAGACCGGCGCGAGTTCGGTTCAGACCGTCTCCGCCGAAACCCATCCGCCAAAGGCCCTGCCCCCCGCACAGAAACAGCTCCCGAAACCGCCCGAACAGCTCGAACCGAAGGAATACGTCCTGCGCACCGGGGAAGACCGCAGGAAAGTGTGCAGGCGAATCCAGAACCAGTCCATGCCCTATGACCTTCGCGGCAAGGGGGACAGGAGAAAGAAAAAACAGAGGACGAACGACATCACCACTTCGATCGACGAAATCGCCTGAATCAGTTCTTCGTCTTGTGAAGCGAGGCGATGAGTTCAGCCTCCCCTTTTGAAATTCCGCAAGCCACCGCGATTTCCGCAGGACCGATGCCCTGCCTCACCATGCGGATGGCCTGGGCATAAGGGGCGGGCGTATTGTTGTCTTCCTTCATCCGTTCCAGTTCCTTCTGCAGTTGCGCAAGCTGCGATTTCAGTTCGAAAACTTCTTCCCGCAACCCTTCGACCGCCCGGTTGTCCGGCTCCACCTTCTTCGCCGACGCGAACAGAAATACCACCAGTTCCGTGGCGTAAAAAGCCACGGCCACGACGCCGGCGATCAGCAATTGGCTCCAGGTGAACATTCCAGCCCCTGATCAAGTTTAAATGTGCATTGCCCGCCCATCCACCGAAAGGGCCGCTTCGTGCATGACTTCCGAAAGGGAAGGATGCGCATGGATGATGGAAGCGATGTCTTCGCTGGAAGCGGAAAAAGCCATCGCCACCACCGCTTCCGAAACGAGTTCGGAAGCATGGGGGCCGATGATATGCACGCCCAGGATCCGGTCCGTTTTCGCATCGCCCAGCATCTTCACGAACCCCTGGGCCGCCCCCATCGCCTGCGCCCTGCCGTTCGCGGTGAAGGGGAACTGGCCTGCGCGGTATTCGATCCCGGCAGACTTCAGCTCTTCCTCGGTTTTTCCCACCCAGGCGATCTCGGGGAAAGTGTAGATCACCGAAGGCACGATATCGCGATCGAAACCGGACTTCATTCCGGAGATGATTTCGGCGACCATCACGCCTTCTTCGGAGGCCTTGTGGGCGAGCATCGGTCCGCGCACCACATCGCCGATCGCATAAACTCGCGGCAGATTCGTCCTGCAGCATTCGTCGACTTCGATGAAGCCGCGCGAATCGATCCCGAGCCCTTCGAAAATCCCGGAAGAATTGGGCACCCTGCCCGCCGCGACCACCAGATGATCGTATTCTTCCCGACTTTCCCCCTTCGCGTCCCGGCTGACCACTTTGACCGATTCTGCCGAAGATTCGGCGGAGATGATTTCCACGCCAAGCCTGATCGACCAGTCCTTGTTTTTCCTGAACAGGCGCAGCGCTTCCTTCGAAATTTTCCCGTCCGCCATGGGCAGGAAATCCGGCATGGCTTCCAGGATCGTCACATCGCTGCCAAGGCGGCGCCAGACGCTGCCGAGCTCGAGGCCGATCACGCCCGCCCCGATGATGCAAAGCCTGTCCGGCACGGACTGGAAGGAAAGCGCGCCGGTGCTGTCGACGATCCGCCCGCCCAAAGGCGCTGCGGAAATCTGCCTGGGGGAGGAACCGGTGGCGATGACGACATGCTTCGCCTCGATCTGCTGTCCGCCTGAGACCAAGATCCGGTAAAATTCCCCCGTCGCTTCGATCCGCGCACGCCCCAGCATCGAATCGACCTTGTTCTTTTTGAATAGGAAGGCGATCCCGCTGGTATGGGAATCGACGATCCTTTTCTTTCTCGCCTGCATCGCGCCGACATCGAATCCGATTTCCCCGAAAGTGATGCCGTGGGAAGAAAATTCTTCCCTGGCCTTCTCGTAATTTTCCGAGGATTCCAGCAACGCCTTGGAAGGGATGCAGCCCACGTTGAGGCAGGTTCCACCCAGCGCTGCCTTCCCGGCTTCATCCATGCGCTCGTCCACGCAAACCGTTTTCAACCCGAGTTGCGCCGAACGGATTGCACAGACATATCCGCCGGGACCTGCTCCGATCACCGCGACATCGTATCGCATCATACCTCCAGCAACAGTCTTTCGGGATCTTCGAGATTTTCCTTGATGGCGACGAGCCCCTGTACCGCCTCTCTTCCGTCGATCAGCCTGTGATCGTAGGAGAGCGCGAGATAGATCATCGGGCGGATGACGATTTCTCCATTCACCACCACCGGCCTGTCCTTCATCGCATGGATGCCGAGGATCGCGCTTTGCGGCGGATTGATGATCGGAGTGGAAAGCATCGAGCCGAAAATTCCGCCGTTGGTGATGGAAAAGGTTCCCCCTTCCAGCTCCTCGACGGCAAGTCTGCCATCCTGTGCGCGCTTCCCGAAATCGGCGATGCCCTTTTCGATCTTCGCGAAGGAAAGTCCCTCCGCGTTCCGTAGCACCGGCACCACCAGTCCGCGCGGCGTTCCAACCGCGATCCCGATGTCCTGATAATCGTGGTGAACGATTTCGCCTCCTTCGATCGAAGCATTGAGCACCGGGTATTTCCTGAGCGCAGCCACCACCGCCTTCACGAAAAAGGACATGAATCCGAGCTTGACGCCATGCTCCTTCTCGAATTTTTCCTTGTAGCGAGCCCTGAGATCGACGATTTGCTTCATGTCGACCTCGTTGAAGGTGGTGAGGATCGCAGCATTGCGCTGCGATTCGAGCAGGCGCTCGGCGACGCGCTGCCTGAGCCTCGACATCGGCACGCGCCGCACGCCACGCGAATCGGAGATGACGGGTGCGGCGGGCTTTGCTGCCAGATCTTCCTTGAGGATCCTGCCGTCTCGACCGCTCCCCTTCACCTCTTGCAGATCCACTCCTTCTGCATGCTTTTTCGCAGCCGGCATCAGGATGGGCGCTGCGGATTTCACTTTCTCTTCCGGCATTGCAGCGGGCTTCGCGCCGGAAGTGTCGATCCTCGCGATCACTTCCCCGCTGGTCACGATCGCTCCTTCCTCCTTGAGAATCTCTGCGATCCGTCCGGATTGCGGGGCGGGCATTTCGAGCACCACCTTGTCGGTCTCGATGTCGATGAGATTCTCTCCTCTTTCAACATAGTCTCCCGGCTTCTTCTTCCAGGAAAGCAGCGCGGCTTCGGATACGGATTCGGACAATTGGGGTACCTTGACTTCGATCAGCATGATCTCTCCATTTGGTTCAGGCGAAGGCACCGTCGACGAGTTCCTTCTGCCTCGCGAGATATTTCGCATAATATCCGGCAGCAGGCGATGCGGACGACTTGCGCATCGAGGACAAAAGATTCTGCTCGCGCCTCATGTGGCGCAACAGATAATGTTCGATATGGCGCCAGGCTCCCTGGTTCCTGGGTTCCTCCTGACACCACATCACTTCGGATGCATTCGGGTATTTTTCGAGCTCGGACCTGAATGCATCATGCGGGAAAGGATAGAGCTGATTGATGCGCACAATCGCCATGTCGGAGATTCCCTTTTCCCGCCTGGCATGAACCAGATCGAAATACACCTTGCCCGCGCAGCAGATGATCCGCCTGGTTTTTCCAGGGTCGATCGAAGCATCCTCTTCCCCGGAGACGGGCTGAAATCTTCCGTTCTCAAGTTCTTCCAGGCTGGAAACGGAATCGCGGCTGCGCAGCAGGCTTTTCGGCGTGATGAGGATGAGCGGCCTCCGGTAGGGGCGCAGCATCTGGCGCCTCAACACATGGAACATCTGCGCCGGAGTGGAAGGCATGCACACCTGGATGTTGTAATCGGCGCAAAGCTGGAGATATCTCTCGACTCTCGCTGAGGAATGCTCCGGCCCCTGCCCTTCGTGACCGTGCGGCAGCATCATGACGAGCCCGCAAAGCCTGCCCCATTTCACTTCCCCGGAAGCGATGAACTGATCGATCACCACCTGCGCGCCGTTGGCGAAATCGCCGAACTGCGCTTCCCAGATCACCAGTTCATCGGGTTCGGCCGTGGCATAACCGTATTCGAAACCGAGCACGGCTTCTTCCGACAACACCGAATCGAAAACGGCGAAGTCGGGTTGCCCTTCCCGCACATGCTGCAGCGGGATGTAGATTCCGGAATCCCATTTTTCCCTCTTCTGGTCGTGCAACACCGCATGCCTGTGGAAGAAGGTGCCTCTGCCCACATCCTGACCGGAAATGCGGATCGAATAACCGGCATCGAGAAGCGAAGCATAGGCGAGATTCTCCGCCATTCCCCAGTCGAGCGGGATCTTCCCTTCCCCCATCTCGCGCCGGTCGGAAATGATTTTTTCCACCCTGGAATGCAGCACGAATCCTTGCGGGATTTCGGTCAATCCTTGCGCAAGGCGCCTGATCTCGGGAAGGGGAAGCGAAGTGTCGCATTCCTGCTCCCATCTTTGCCCCCTGAAGCGGGTCCAGTCCGAGGAATGGGGATATTTCACTCCCTTGAGAAAATTGACATTGGGATGCACGCCGCGGTCCATCGCATCCCTGAAATCCATCACCATTTTTTCCGCTTCCCCGGAAGGCAGGACACCGGCCTGTTCCAGCCTTTTCGCGTACAGGCTGCGGGTTCCGGCATGACGGTTCACCAGCTTGTACATCAATGGCTGCGTGACCAGCGGTTCGTCCTGCTCGTTGTGCCCGAGACGCCGGAAGCAGACCATGTCGATGATGACGTCTTTCCTGAATTCGTTCCTGAAATCGAGCGCGATTTCCGCGACCATCAGCAGCGCTTCGGGATCGTCCGCATTGACGTGAAAAATCGGCGCTTCCACCATTTTTCCGACATCGCTGCAATAGATCGTGGAGCGCACATCCCTTGGATCGGAAGTGGTGAAGCCGATCTGGTTGTTGATGATGACATGCACCGTTCCGCCCGTGCCATAGCCGCGGGTCTTGGAAAGATTCAGCGTTTCCATCACCACGCCCTGCCCGGAAAAAGCGGCATCGCCGTGAATGAGAAGCGGCAAAACCTGCTTTCCTTCGATGTCTCCCCGCCTGTGCTGGCGAGCCCTGACCGATCCTTCCACCACCGGGTTCACGATCTCCAGATGGGAAGGATTGAAAGCCAGGGTGACGTGCATCGGGCCGCCAGGAGTCTGGATGTCGGAGGAGAATCCCTGGTGATATTTCACGTCTCCGGAAGTGAGTTCGGTCGCTTCCTTCCCCTCGAATTCGGAAAAAAGATCCGAAGGCATCTTGCCCAGGGTGTTGACGAGCACATTGAGTCTGCCGCGGTGCGCCATGCCGATCACGACTTCCTGAACGCCTTCTGCTCCGGCCTTTTGCAAAAGATGGTCCAGCAGCGGGATCAGGCTGTCACCGCCTTCGAGGGAAAAGCGCTTCTGCCCGACATAGCGGGTATGAAGATAGCGCTCCAGGGTTTCCGCTTCGGTGAGGCGCTGCAATATGTGTTTGCGGTATTGGGCAGAGAAATCCGGCCTGGAACGCCTTCCCTCGAACCTCGCCTGGATCCAGCGCTTCTGGTCGTTTTCGCTGATGTACATGTACTCGATGCCGATCGGACCGCAATACGTCTCCCGTAGCGCCGAGATGATTTCCCGCAAGGTGGCCCGCTCGGGCCCCACCAGCGAGCCGGTGCTGAATACGACATCCAGATCGGATTCAGCAAGCCCGTAATGGGCGGGATCGAGCTCCGGGACAGGGTGTTTTTCGAGATGATCCAGGGGATCGAGGTTAGCTGCGCGCAGCCCGAGGAAGCGATGGGCATTGATGAGCTGCAATACCGAGATCTGCCTCCTGTCGAAGGATTCTGCGGATCGAACCTGCTCCCTGAATTCGAAGCGGTTTTTCCAGGATTCCGGGATAGCATCCGGGTTTTGCCTGAATTCATCGTAGAGCGCTTCTAGATATTCCGAATCTGCGCCAGTCAACCAGGAGTCCGCCATCGCTAACGCTCCGCTATGGGCACGTAGTCGCGCCGCTGCTGCCCGAGATAGAGCTGCCTCGGCCGTCCGATCCTGCGCTCGGAATCGGAGATCATCTCGTTCCATTGCGAGATCCAGCCGATGGTGCGGGCGATGGCGAAGATCACGGTGAACATGTTGAGCGGAACCTTGAGCGCGCGAAGCACGATTCCGGAATAGAAGTCTACATTGGGATAAAGCTTGCGCTCGATGAAATATTCGTCCTGGAGCGCGATGCGTTCGAGTTCCATCGCCATTTCGAACATTTTGTCGTTCTGCAGCCCGAGTTCGGCGAGCACTTCGTAACAGGTTTCCCGCATCACCTTGGCGCGAGGGTCCATGTTCTTGTAGACGCGATGACCGAATCCCATCAGCCGGAAAGGATCGCTCCTGTCCTTGGCGCGCGCCACATATTTCGGGATCTGGCTGATGTCGCCGATCTCGTCGAGCATTTTCAGCACCGCCTCGTTCGCCCCGCCGTGCGCAGGACCCCAGAGCGCGGCGATTCCCGCCGCCACGCAGGCGAAGGGATTCGCCCCCGAAGAGCCCGCGAGCCTCACCGTCGAAGTCGAGGCATTCTGCTCGTGATCCGCATGCAGGATGAAGATGCGTTCGAGCGCACGCACCAGCTTGGGATTCGCGAGATAAGGCTCGCAGGGAGTGGCGAACATCATGTGCAGGAAATTCTCCACATAACCGAATTCGTTGTTCGGATACATGAAGGGATGACCGGTGTTGTAGCGGTAGCACATCGCTGCGATGGTGGGCACCTTGGCGATCAGCCTGAGCGCCGAGATTTCACGATGCGCCGGATTATTGATGTCGAGCGAATCGTGATAGAAGGCCGAGAGCGCCCCCACCACCCCGACCATCACCGCCATCGGATGCGCATCGCGCCTGAATCCCTTGTAAAAGGTCATGAGCTGGTCATGCACCATGGTGCGGTACTTGATCTTGCGCTCGAATTCGTCCTTTTTTTCCTGGGTCGGCAGGTCTCCGTACAGCAGCAAATGACACACTTCGAGAAAGCTCGCTTTCTCCGCAAGCTGTTCGATGGGATAACCGCGGTAATACAGATGCCCCGCTTCGCCGTCGATGTAGGTGATGCCGGAATTGCAGCTCGCGGTGGAAAGATAGCCAGGATCGTAAGTGAACATCCCGGTCTTCGCGAGATTCCGGATGTCGATCACATCCGGTCCCAGCGTCCCGGACAGGATCGGCAGCTCGACCGGAGGCGTGCCGTCGTTGAAGGACAAGGTTGCAATGCGTTTCTTTTCCATGAATCTTCCCTTATGGATTCAATCCATTCTTATGAGTTGGATCAGGGTTCCGTCCCCGACGCGGATTTCGCGCTTTCCCGTTATGATATCCCAGAGTTCCGCATCCGGGTATTCGAGCAGGGCAGCATAATCCCGCACCTGACCTGGACTCAGGCTTTTCCGGTGTTTTTCCAGGAATCCGGAGAGCACGATATCGAGCTCCAGCAAGCCCCTTCTGGAGCGCCAGCGCATCCTTTCATATTCGCTCATACCGTCCTTTTGACCATGAGGCTCTTGATTTTCCCGATCGCCTCGGTGGGATTCAGCCCTTTCGGGCACACATCCACGCAATTCATGATGCTGTGACAGCGGAACAGCCGGTAAGGATCCTCCAGATCGTCGAGGCGTTCGGAAGTCGCCTTGTCGCGGTTGTCCGAGATGAAGCGCCAGGCCTGCAGCAGCCCCGCGGGCCCCACGAATTTGTCCGGATTCCACCAGAAGGAAGGACAGGAAGTGGTGCAGCAGGCGCAGAGTATGCATTCATACAGGCCGTCGAGCTCCGCGCGAGCTTCCGGGCTTTGCAGGCGCTCGGTCTCCGGGGGAGGATCGTTGTTGATGAGGTAGGGCTTGATCGAATGATACTGGCGGAAGAAGGGCTCCATGTCGACGATGAGATCGCGGATCACCGGAAGGCCGGGAAGCGGCCTCAATTCGATCGGCTCCTTGAGATCAGACAGCGGCGTGATGCAGGCGAGCCCGTTCCTGCCGTTGATGTTCATGGCGTCCGATCCGCAGACCCCTTCCCGGCAGGAACGCCGGAGCGAGAGCGTGTCGTCGATCGCCTTGATCTGGATGA
>JABEVD010000237.1 GCA_013044025.1 Burkholderiales bacterium | reverse complement strand
CCCTTTTCGCAAAGCTGCGCGCCATCAGCCTGAGCGATCCCATCTGATCGTTGAAATTGCTGCATCCGCTGCACATCGCAAGATGGATGCGCAGGGAAAAGCGTTCCATGAAAGAAAGCGGCCTTTCCTGAGATTCGGAAATCAGCCTGGTGGCATTGCGGCAATCAAGCATTTTTTCGCTCCTCCAGTAACCAGTTGTTTTCGATGCACTCGCGCAGACGAAGGCGCGAGCGATGCAGCAACACATGAAGATTGCTGGTGGTCAATCCGACTTCCGCGCAGATTTCTTCGGGGTCGAGCTCGATGAATTCGCGCATCATGAAAACACGGGCCTGTTTCGGAGGAAGCCCCTCGAGACAGGCTTCGAATATCCGCCAGAACTGCCCTTGCCGCATGGATTCTTCCGGGTTTTCCCATGCCACCGGGCGCTCGTCCGCTTCCCAGAACCCCTTGCGATCGAAGAGTTCGGACAGGTCTTCTTCATCCTCGTCGTGAATCAGGCTGCCGACATTCACCGTGCGCTGCCTCTGACGCAAGGCATCGGCGATCTTGTTCTTCAGGATCGCGAATATCCAGGTTTTCAGCGCAGCCCTGCCTCCGAAAGATTTTGCATTCTTCATCGCGCCGATCAAGGCTTCCTGCACCGCATCCTCTGCCTGATGCTCGTCCCCCAGTTGCATTGCAGCGAATTTGAGCATCTGACGACGCATTTCTTCCAGAAAAATGCCATCGCCGAGCAACTCGTTGCCCTGCCCTACCCCGTTTTGCAAATTCGATTCCTTTTTCATGCAGTTCCCTTGTCGGAAGGTCGTAGCGGGAAGCGTTCGAAATGGAGATCATAGGCCGAATTTTCCGCGTTTTTCAGCGCAGCGCCGATCAGGGCTTTCGATTCCGGCTTCATAAGGGATGAGAGCAGGGAGCGATAAAGGCCCGCATAATAATGATCCGGCTCGACCCGGATCCGCATCACCAGGTACCTTGCCATTTTATCGGAAGGAACCCGGTAATCCAGGATCATGCCTTTTCCCGGAGAGAGTCGGGTATCCGAAATTTCCGCGGAGAGATCCGGGGAGACGTCTCTTTCGATGATCCTTTCGCGCAACGTACCCCGGATCGGCTTTTCGTCGCCGGATTCCTGCCAGATCTGCACCAGAACGCGCGGGGTGACATAGGTCGGAAAATCGTGACCTGCGCCGCTGTTTTTCACTGCGAGCGATGCGATCAGAATGCCATGCCGAAGTTCCGGCGCGCTCCTTTCGATCGAAAGCGCCTTGCGGCTCATTTCCGGATCGTGAATTCCCTTCCAAAGATGCTCTCTGCCGGGCATGTGGCATCCCTGGCACTGGATTCCCTGCTTCGCATAGGAAGACTGAAGCCATTCATTGTAGGTATTCTCGAGCATTTTGCCTTGCAAGGCATAGCCGTCTTTCCCGAACTGGTGACAGGTCGCGCAAAATCTTCCGTCCAGGAATGCGTCGCTGGCGACGAATCCGCCGTGCGCTCTTGCCGCATTTTTTCCAATCGAAGGAGGGCCGTAACGGATGTTTCTGCGCACATGACAGTCTGCGCAAATCAGTCCCCTCTCGTGCAGATCGCCATTCCGATGCAGCAGGAGGCTCTTTTCCTGTTCGGCGAGCGGCGCGTGACATCGGGTGCAGGCGCGGACTTCGGCCATCGATTTCATTTCCAGAAGCTGCCCGATCACGCCCGGCCCCATCGCCAAGGCATGGCGGCTTCCCTTCCAGGCGCGGTATTGATCCGTGTGACAGATGCCGCAGGATTGCGGCTGCAGCGAGCGCTCCAGGGGCGTATAGAATTTCGGCGCGGATCCCTGTTCCGGAATCGGAAATGCCCAGTGTTTTTGCAAAAAAATGGGGACAGGATCCTGTGCGGCAGCGCAAACCGTCCACATCGAAAGGAAAATCAGGAGCGCGCTTTTCAATGCCCCCATTTCCGCTCTACCCATGCATCCATCGACCATTGCCAGCGACTCGTCACCAGCAGGACGCCAAGCAGAATCCCCCAGGAAAGATGCTGATTGAGCCCGGCCTGACTCAGATCGGCGTAGGAAATGACCGCGACCACGTTGAGGATGGAGAGCCCGGCAGCGGCGAATCTTCCCAGAAATCCTGCCACCAGCAGCACGGAAAGACCGAGTTCTGCGGAAGCCGCCAGGGTTGCCGCGACCTCGGGCGGAAGAAGCGGGACATGATAGACTTCGTTGAAGAGGTACAGGGTGCTGTCCCAGCTCTGCACCTTGGTGAACCCGGATTTGAAGAAGACGCTTGCCAGGTATACCCGCAGCCCCAGATCCAGCAGCGGGGCCAGATATTCCGGCCAGTGGGATGCCTTGTAGTAAAGTCTGAATATCCATTTCATGTCGATGTACTCTCGAAACCGGTAAAAATTTCCCCGGCCACCCAATGGGCAAGCCGGAGTTCGAAGTCCGGGTGAAATCCGAGAGCGGTTTCGGTCGCCTCCCAAAGGGAAATTCCGGAACCGATTTCCTGCAGCCAAAGCGCTTCGGATTCCTTCAATTCCTCGACCCGTACCCGATCTTCCTT
>JABEVD010000062.1 GCA_013044025.1 Burkholderiales bacterium | reverse complement strand
TGGAGGCTCGAAAGGAATTCGTTGTAGCTCTTCGCGCGCTCGTCGAGAGAGGGGTCGTAGATGTTGTAGCGGTGCTTTCCAGACCGCTTCGCGGTGTACATGGCCTGGTCTGCATGGCGCAGCAGCGTGTCCGGGTCTTCGTCTTCCAGCGGATAAACGCTCACCCCGATGCTCGCTCCGACCGTCACCATCCTGCCCTTGACCGCGATCGGCATGGAGATCGTGTCGAGCAGTCTCTCCAGGGAGAGGGTGCATTCCTCTATTTTTTCCAGACCGAGCAGCAGAATGACGAATTCATCCCCTCCGAGGCGAGCCACGGTGTCGCTGCCGCGAATGGTCTCCGAGATGCGGCGGGCGACTTCGACCAGCACGATGTCCCCCGCATCGTGGCCGAGCGAATCGTTGATGGACTTGAATCCGTCCAGATCGAGATAGCACACCGCCATCATGTCCTTTTCCCGTCGGGTCTGGGAGATCGATTGCTTCATTCTGTCCGCGAGCATGGCCCGGTTGGGGATTCCGGTCAGCGCATCGTAACGGGCGGCCCGGCTCAATTCCGCTTCATAGGCCTTGATGTGGCTGATGTCGGAAAAGATCGCGACATTGCGGCGAACCTTTCCCTGTTCGTCGCGGATGACGGAAATGGACAGCAGTTCGGCATAGATTTCGCCTGATTTGCGCCGGTTCCAGATTTCTCCGCGCCAGGCTCCGCGTTCGGCCAGTTCCCGCCACATGGACTTGTAGAATGAACTGTCCTGGCGGCCCGAAGAAAGCAGTTTCGGATTTCTTCCGATCACTTCCTCCTTTCGGTAGCCGGTGATGCGGGTGAATGCTGGATTCACGTCGGTGATGAGATTGTCCGCGTCGGTGATGAGGATGGCTTCCTGGCTGTTGTCGAAAACGCTCGCCGTGATGCGCAGCCCTTCTTCGGCCAGGCGGCGATCGGTGATGTCCTCGACGATGGACCAGATGTACGGACGACCGTCGCTGCCGTGGATCAGCGCCCCGTTCAGCCTGAGCGGAACCCTTCGTCCATCCTTGTGGATGTATTCCTTCTCGTACGGGCCGTAATTTCCTCGGGTGCGCAGCAGTTCGAGCTGCTCCGCCTCCTTTTTCTCATATTCGCGCGGAGTCAGTTTCCAGTAATCGAGACCGGCGAGTTCTTCCGCGGAATAGCCGCAGATTTCCCGGAATGCGTCGTTGAATTCCAGGTAATGGCCTTCCATGTCGGTCAGCGCGATCCCCATCGGAGAAAGCCGGTACAGTCCTTCCAGCCTGACATGGCTGTCGTGCAGCGCGGCCTCGGTTTCGATGCGGTTGGTGATGTCACGGGAGAGCATCATGAAATGCCTGCTCCGCGAATCGGTCGCCTTTTTCGATGCGGTGGAAAGCTCGAACCATCTCCTGCCGCGCGGAAGGTCGAGCCGGAAGACCTGTCCGTGCGAATAGCCTGTTTCTCCCGCTTCGCGCAATGCGGCCATGACGATTGCGGAAGCTTCCTCGGGCAGCATTTCATGCACGGTTCTGCCGATCAGGGCGCTTTGCTGCGCAGCGAGCAGATCGGGGTCATGCGCCCATACGGCGTGATAGCGGCCTTCTTCGTCGAGATCGAAAAGCAGGTCCGGGATGGCCTGCAGCGTCGCCGACAATTCCTCGTTCAGTTCCCGGATGGCCTGTTCCGCCTTTTCCCGTTCGGTGATGTTGCGTGCGATGCCCAGCACGCCGAGCAGCCCGCCGTTGCTGTCGTACATGGGCGTCTTCAGGGTTTCCACCAGTTCACGGTGGCCATCCGCAGCGAAGGTCAGCCACTCTTCGTTGACGCAGGACTTTCCTGCGGCGATGGCTTCCCTGTCGTGTTCACGGAACGAGTCGGCCACTTCCCTGGAGACGAAATCGTAGTCGGTCCTTCCGGCGATTTCGCTTTCGCTTCTCCCGTAAAGGCTTTCGAAGCGCGCGTTGCAGGTGAGGTAGATTCCTTCCGGGTCCTTGAGCCAGATCGGGTCAGGCAGGGTGTTGAGTAGGGTGCGAAGGAAATTTTCGCCCAGGTCGTCGGGATGGCCTGACAGGATGACGGACGCTTTCCCGATTTCATTTTGCGCGGGAGAAGTTGCGACATCGGTCTTGGCGATGTCGGCGAGCGACTCGCCTGTTCCCTTTTTTCCAGGCGCCATTTACCAGGCCATTCAGGATCGAAACTGATTTCAGTGTAGCATTTCCCGATCTTGAAGTCAGTGCTCAGGGGCGGCTTTGGGGGAAACGGTCACCGTGCAGGTCATTCCGGCGACGAGATTGACATCCCGAGGCGTTGCGTCCAGGCGGATCCTCACCGGGATGCGCTGGGCGAGGCGCACCCAGTTGAAGCTTGGATTGACGTTGGCGAGCAGCCTGGGATCGGTCGGATTGTCGCGGTCGGAAATGCCGTGCGCGATGCTTTCCACATGCCCCGAAAGGGTTTTTCCGGAGCCGAGCAGCCTGATTCTGGCAGGATCCCCCGCCTTCAGGAGCGCGACCTTGTTTTCCTCGAAATAGCCGTAGACCCAGAAGGAATTCCTGTCGATGACGGCGAGTTCTGCAGCGCCGACATGGGCGAAATCTCCCGGGCGGACCAGCAGGTTCGAAACCCAGCCATCGACGGGCGAGCGCACTTCGGTTCTGGATAGATCGAGCTTCGCTTCCTCCAGTTTCGCTTTCGCGGCAAGATAGGCGGCACCGGCGCCGGATGCGAGCAGTCCCGCGTTTTCGCGCTCTTCCTGCGACACCACCCTGTCGTCGGCGAGGACCCGCCGCTTCGCCTCCCTTTGCTTCAGCTCCAGTTCGGCGCGTCTTGCCGCCAATTGAGCGCGAGCTTCGGCCACCCTGTCGAGGTAATGCTCCGGATCGATCCTGAAGAGCAGATCTCCCTTTTTCACAGGCTGGTTGTCGCGGACGGCCACTTCCTCCACCAGTCCTGCGACATCGGGTGCGATGTCGACCACGTCCGCACGAACCCTGCCGTCCCGGGTCCATGGAGAATCCATGTAGCGGACCCACAGCAAACGTCCGAGCAGGATGGCCGCGAGGAAGATCAGCGAAGTGATCGCGATCCTGGAAATCAGCCTGGTATTCATTTCAGTCCTTTCAGTAAATGCAAAGCCCGATCGAAAAGAAGAGGCAGAAGAAAAGGGAAGCACGGAACAGCGCCGGATACCAGATCCTGCGGTAGAGTCCGGATTTCGCGAATGCCCTGTCCAGAAGCAGCATCAGGAGGCTCGCGGCCAGGAATGCCGGCACCAGCGACGGCACGAGCGCATCGAACAGGGCGATTTCTTTCGGCATCAGGGATTGCTCCTCGCGATCACGGATTCACCGTCCAGCAGCGCGGTTTTCAGCAGATGAAGGTGGATCATCAGTTTTTTCTCCTTCCGGTTGTCTGCATGAAGCCCCTGTTCCGCCTCCTCGATGGCGCGGATCGCGGCTTCCCGTCCGGCTCCGGAAGGGGAATCGAAAAGGGCGGCGAGCGCATCGAGCACCCCGGCCGTGGCATCGCCCCCATCCTCGCGCAGCGCGATCGCGGCATGGCCGATTTCGAGGGTGGAGAACAGCCATTCGACCACGATCCGGTCTTCCGGATCTGCGATCCGCCTCATGCTCCCTGCGCGTTGCACGAGATCCCTCGCGCCGATCTCGAGCTTCTCCCTGCGGAGTCCAAGCGGCTCGCGGCAGGCCTCCTTCACCAGTGCGCGCAGCGCAGCAGCCGTGCGCCTTCTCGACCAGCTGCTTCCGGAAAGATCGATGAGGGAATAGAGCAGTGCTGAAAACAGGATCGAAATGAAATCGGCGATGACGTCGTTGGCGAATGCAACGGGATTTGCGCCATATCGGCTTCCGAAACCCAGATGCATCAGGAGGACGATGAAGGTTCCGGCACCGGTGACCGCCCTTTCCGGTTTCGCGGAGAGCCAACCGGCGAGCGCGATTCCTGGAGACAGGGCGAGACAGAGCATGAGAAATCCATGCGCCCGATCGAGAACGAAAAAGTTCATCCAGAAGGCGAGCGCGGATCCGATCAATGCGCCGGTCAGGAACTGGCCGATGGTTTTGCCCGGAGCAGGGGAAGTGGCGAAGAGCGTGCTCGAAATCACCCCGAGCGTGATGGCTTCGATCCCGGATTCCCATTCGGTCAGGATCCAGATCATGGACATGATGGCGAGCATCAGCGCGCCGCGCGCGCCGGCAAGGGAGACCGCGAGCGGATCGAAACGGACGCCGAGCGCGGGCGCATCCACTTCGTTTCTCTTCCTGGAGAGGGAGGCATAGGTTCTGGAATAGGCATGGAGCTCTTCGGCCAGTCTTGCGAGCAGTTGCGCTCCTGCATCGAAACCGGTTTTGTCAGGATCCGCATGGCTCCTGAGCGCAAAGACCGATCCGGCGAGATTTTCCCGGAAATTCGCGATTTGCGCTGCGGCCCTGGCGGCCTCCCTTTCCGTTTCGGCAGGTTTTCCTTCCAGGAGCAGCGCGGATCCGAGCGCCCGGAAGATCCTTTCCAGTGCGTCGGCTTTGGCATGGAATCCTCCCCGCCGTTGCCTGCGAAGAAGCTCTTCCAGGGAATGCAGGGTGGTCGATGCCTCCATGAATTCAGCGTTCATCCTGCCGAGCCGCAGACGATGGGATCTGGATTCGTCGCTCTCCAGCACGGAGGAGGCGCGGAAGGCTTCCAGGCTGAACACGTCTCCGGTGAGCCGCATCAGCTTTTCCTTCTGGTTCGATTCGCCCATCGAGGAGGAGCGGATCAATTCGCTGAAGTCGGCAAAGCGCCTTCTCACCGAATCCAGCATCACCCTGCCGATCCTTTTCGGGAAAACCAGGTCGCTCACCAGGGTCGCGCAAAGCAGGCCGATCGCGATGCCGGAGACCCTGTCCATGGCGATTTCGAAGGTGTTCTCGGGATGCAGGGTGGCGGGCAGGCCGACGATGCAGAGAGTGTATCCTGCGAGCACAAAGGCATAGGACTGGTGGTTGCGGAAAATCACCGATCCTGCCGTGCAAAGCCCGATCCAGATCGCCATGCAGACGAGGAAGGGAATCCGCTCCTGGGCGAACAGGGCGACCAGCAACAGGGAAGCTGCGATGCCGGCCGCAGTGCCGATCATCCGGTAATAGCTTTTCGCCAGCACCATGCCGGAATGGGCCTGCATGACAATGGCGACCGTCATCATCGCGGTCCTGGGCTGATCGATGTCGAAAAGAAGGGAAATCCACAGGGACAGAAGGCTCGCCAGAAGCACTTTCAGGACATGGGCGAAGGCGGGCGCATCTTTCCTGGACCATTCCCGGAACAGATCGATCATTTCGTTCCTCCTCCCAGGGCGAGCATCAATCCTGCATGGGCTTCCAGTCTTTTCTCGCGGATTCTGGCAAGCGCTCCTTCCGCCTTCAGGACCTTGGCTTCGGTTTCGAGAACGTGGCGGTATCCGGAAAGTCCTGCCCGATACGACTGGATCGCCATTTCATGTGCGTCTTTTGCGATTCCCAGGGAATCGATGTCTTCCGCTTCGCGCGCGGTTTCGGTGCGAAGTGCGACCAGGCGATCGGATACTTCCTTCAGTGCGCGCACCACGGCGGCATTGTATTGCTCTACCGCGATGTCGTAGGAAGAGGTCGAAGCGGCGAGATCCGCCCGCCTTTTGCCTCCGTCGAAAATGGGCAGGGAAAGCGCAGGGCCCGCGCCCGCCATCCAGGCGCTCTTGCCGATGAACTGTCCGAATCCGAGGGCGGTGAAGCCGGTCATGGCGGCGAGATTCACGTCCGGATAGAAGGCTGCTTTCGCGGCATCGATGCCGTGCCTTGCAGCCTCGATCCTCCAGCGGCAGGCTGCAATGTCCGGCCTTCTGCCTAAAAGGTGCGCAGGCAGTCTGTCCGGAAGTCCCGTCCGCGAATCGAGGGAGATTTTCGGTCTGGAAATGCTTTCCGTCCCGCCAGGACCTTCTCCTGCGAGGGCGGCGAGTTCGCTCTTCGAGCGCGCGATCTGCAAATCGATTTCCTCGATCGCTGCACGGGCGATGGGTAACGGCGCAAGGGCTTCGCGAAGCGCCATCTGCGTTCCGAGCCCGGTTTCCATCCTGCGCCTTTCGATTTCGGCCCGTTCATCCAGTTCTGCGAGATGTCTTTGCGCGATGTCCTGCAATTCGAATTCTTCCGCGAGCCGCAGGTAGCTTCGCACCACGGCGGTCGCAAGTTCGATCCTCACTTCGCGTTCTTCTGCCTGACGGGCGCGCGCCTCGTCGATGGAAGATTGCCAGCGGCTCTTCAGCTTCCCCCAGAAATCGAGATCGTAGGAGAGCGAGACGGATGCGCTGTTGTTCCAGTCGGTGTGCCCGCCCCAGGGTGGAGGGATGAACTGCAATGCGGTGAAGCGCTCGCGCTGCGCAGATCCGTCCAGTTCTCCCTGGGGAAGGGTTTTGGCGCGCATGTCCTCTGCAAACGAAAGGGAAAGCCGCACCCTTGCCATGGCGGTCTTCAGTCCGGGGTTGCCCGAGACGGCTTTCGATACCAGCGCGTCGAGTTGCGGATCCCGATAACCTTTCCACCACGCTTCGTCCGGCCATTCTGTTTTTGCAGCGGAGGCGATGACGTTTCCCGGGGAAAGACGATCAGGATCGGTCATCCTGGATTGCGGGGGGATCACGTCTGCGCATCCCGAGATCAGGAGACTGATTAGGCAGCAGACTGTAAGGAATCTAACCATTTTTTCGAAAAAATCACTTCAGTGAATCGAGATGTCGCGCCAGCATGGAGAGGCTTTCGAGCAGATTTTTCCGCTCTTCCAGGGAAAGATTGGACATGAATGCGCTCACCCGGTTGTTGTAGTCCGGGACAGTTTCGTCGAGCTTTTGCTGCCCGGCGTCAGTCAGACGGATCAGGAACTTGCGCCTGTCTTCCGGGTCCGGCATGCGGGTGATGAGCCCTTCGCGTTCCAGTCCATCGATGAAGCCGGTCATGGTGGCCTTGGTCACGCCCGCCTTTTCCGCGAGAGCGGTCGGCGAGGAAGTCAGGTCTTCCTGACGCAGCAGCAGCACCAGCACCCACCATCTTCCCTGCAGCAGTCCGTGCCTTGCGAGCAGTCTGTCGAGCGCGCCGGAAATGTCCGAGGATGCCCTGAGCAGGCCCACGAAATCCGAAATCGCCCGGACATCTGTGCCCGGATAACGAGCGGCGAATTTTTCCAGGCTCCTGGATGTGGGCAGTTCCTTGAGAAGCAGCATGACGGTCTCTTTCCTGTAAGCTTGCATATATTATGGTACCGTACTACATGACTTGTCAAATCCCGGAGATGTCGGAAACGCTTCGCGGTACAATATGCTTTTGTCATGCGGAAACGAAATGGCTGAAAGCATTCCTCTGGTCATCAAGAACGACATCGTGGGATATTCCGGGGTCGACGTGTGCAGGACCGGGATGAATTTTTACGGTCCGAAGGGTTTTTTCAGTCCTGCCCAGGTCTCGAAGAGCTTCGCTTATACAGAAATCGCGGACATCTCCGTCGAAGTGTACCGCTTCGCCGCAGACAACGTCACCCTCCATTTCAGGGATCCGGCCAAGCTTCCCTTCATGTTCCAGACCTACAAGGACGCAGGTCCCAGGATCGTGGCGGCGGTCAAGGAACTTCTCGACGGCGAGGCCTAGCCTTCGCAGATCAGCCTTGCGGCCTGCTCCAGTTGCCCCCAGGTATTCCAGAGCAGCACCCCGCGCACCTTTCCCTCCTTCGAATAGCGGATCACCCCTTTCCGATAAGGCTCCTGCCAGTCGGAATGGATGTCCAGGCTCGAATCGAGGATTCCGATCGCCTCGAATCCGAGGTCGAACAGGTCGGAATAGAAAAAGGGCAGATGAGTGTAAGGCTTGACCTCTCCTGCCATGTTTTTTCCGGCGATTTCCCCCATGACGCGGGCATTGTCCTCGTGCTCCACCCTCATCCGCATCGAAAGACAGGGACTGTAAAAATTCGCCACATCTCCTGCTGCATAGATGTCGTGGTTTTTCGTGCGGAGAAATTCGTCGACCAGGATCCCGTTCCCGACTTCGAGTCCGGCCGCCTCTGCCAGTGAGGATTCGGGCGTGATGCCGATTCCTGCCACCACGCAGCCGGCTGCAATTTCCTCCCCGCTTGCGGTCTTCACGAAATATCTTCCATTTTCCTTCCAGAGCGCAGCGACCGTATCGGAAGAAAGGATGCGAATCCCTTTTTCCCGGTAATATCCGTTCAGAAATGCGGAGAGGTCGGCCGGATAGGCGCGCGCACCGATTCCCTTGTCCGGAAAGATCATGGTGACCTTCTTTCCGTTCATGCAAAGCGCGGCTGCGATTTCGGATCCGATGAATCCGCCGCCGATCACCACCACCTCCTGTTCCGACTCGCAGGCTTTCCTGATCTGCAGATAATCGTCAACGGTCCTGAGATAGAGCACGCCGTCTTCCGCAAAAGGCAGGTGCCTCGGCGAGCCCCCCGTTGCGAGGAGCAGCCTGTCGTAGCTCCAGCCCCTTCCCGAATCGTCGACCGCGACCCTGTTTTTCGGATCGATCGATACGATTTTGGTGCCGGAATGGAGTTCGAAATCGAGTCCGTCGGCATGTTTCCAGATTGATTCGAGGGGTTCTCCCTTCCAGAGGGATTTGGAAAGGGGAGGGCGGTCATAGGGAGGGTGCCTTTCGCTACCGAACATGGCGATCGATCCGGTGCGATCGACAGAGCGGATGCCGACAACGGCGGAGAAAGCTGCGAGTCCGGATCCTGCGATGACGTATTGGCGATGTTCCATGGCGCTCACTCGGAAGTTCCCTATACAAAGTGTAGACCATTTGATCGAATGAATTATGGATGAACTATCGAATCCGTTCTGGATATTGTCTAGGCAGATGGGAAGGAATACAATGATTCGAACGGATGGGTCGGTTCAGTCGAAAAGGAGATCGGTGCAGATGCATGCAGAGCAGCAGGAAATTCCCGCCCAGCTATATACCAATGGCGGCGGCGATTACGAGCCCGTCAACATGGATGCCTATCTGAGCAAGAATGGAATGATCACGGTCTCCCTTACCGAAGAAACCTGGGTGCAGATGTCTCCGCTGGTGGCCAAGCAATTCGTCGAACGCCTGAGGGGCGCGATCGGCGAAGCCCTGGTCGAAATGCTCGACCAGGGGCACGAATGGAAGCAGCAGGGCGCCGATTCCCTGTACTGAGTTCGGATCCGGAGAAAAATCAGAATCTTTCCGGGCGGCGCTGCAGCTTCTTCGCCTCATCCTTCTGTCCTGCATCCAGCAGGGCGTAGATCCTGCTCTGCTCTTCGGCATGCAGCAGGGCGAGCCGGTAGATCGCATCGGCTCCTTCCCTGGCGATTTCTTCGGCCTTGTTGCGATCGTAATGGCCGGATGCGGCGAGCTGATCGAGCGCTTCCCTGGATTTTCTTGCGCTCTTCAGTAGATCGCGCTTTTTCGGCATGTCTTCATAGCGGATGCGGAAGATCCGGTCCTTCTGGTCCTCGCTCAGATTCAATGCGGAAAATCCGGGTCTTTTCCAGCAATGGGCAGGTCTTTCCGGCCCGCCGGCTGCGAAAGCCGGGATGGAGAAGAGAATCAGTGCGGCGATGGCGGTTTTTTCATGGAAGTCTCCTGGAATTGACAGCGGAGAAAGCATTTTCCTTCAGGAAGAATGCGCGCAACGTCAGCGAATTGCAAAACACTGCAAAGCTGCTTCGATGGTTGTAAAATCAGGTAAACGGGCAGGAATGAGACAGTTTTCTGCGTTATCCTCACGGCTTTCTGCGGATCAACCGAATGGCAAAAGTCCTCCTGATCGACGACGATGTTGAACTCGAGGGCATGCTCGGCGACTACCTGGCGCGCGAGGGCTTCGAGATATCGACGGCTGCCAACGGTGAGGACGGCGTGGCTCAGGCATGCTCAGGAAATTGCTCCCTCGTCGTGCTGGACGTCATGATGCCGCGCATGGGCGGCGTGGAGGTCCTGAAGCGCATCCGCGCGCAGAGCAGGATTCCGGTCCTGATGCTGACTGCGAAGGGGGATGATGCAGACCGGATCATCGGCCTCGAACTCGGTGCCGACGATTATGTGGCCAAACCCTGCACTCCCCGGGAACTCCTCGCCAGGATCCGCGCCATCCTGCGCAGAACCGAATCGCCCGGACAGGATTCGGTTTGCCTGGTTGCAGGTCCTCTGTCGATGTGGCCCGCCCAACGTCGGGCGGAATGGGAGGGAAAGCCGATCGAACTCACCAGCACGGAATACAATCTGCTGGAAATCCTGGCGAAAAATGCGGGCAGGGTGGTCACCAAGGCCGATCTCTCCGAACAGGGGCTGGGGCGGCCTCTCGCGAGATTCGACAGGAGCATCGACGTGCACATGAGCAGCCTGCGGCACAAGATCGGTTCCCGCGCCGACGGATCCTCGCATATCCAGACCGTGTACAGGCAGGGATACCAGTTCGTCAGGGAGTGAGCGTGGGAAGGCTCTTCTGGAAATTTTTCGCCATTCTCTGGTTTGCGCAGATTGCGACGGTGGCGGGGGTGAGCGCGATATTCTGGGCAAAGCACAAGCAGGAGGGGGCAAATCCGGTCGACTCAAGCCCTTCTGCGGATTTTCTGGTGCATTGCGCAGCATCCACGCTCCGGTTCGGCGGCACGGAGGCCTTGCGCAATTTGCTGAAAGAGGCGCCTTTTCCTTCGGTATTCGCGGTGGACGCAAGCGGTTCCGACCTGCTCGGCAGGCGTGTGGAAGGCAAAGCGCTGGAGCGGGTCAGGGATCTCGCTGCAAGGCGTCTTCCCGGCGTCGAAGCGGTGCGGGCGGGGAGCGTCCGATATCTCCTGTATGCGGAGCATCCCCGGGATTGCGGCCCTGCCTGCGCGAGATTTCCGCTTCGCAAGCATCGCTATTTTCCGGTGGCCCCGATCGTTTCCGGCTTCTTCGCCAGCCTGATTTTCGCAGCTCTTCTCGCCCGCTATTTTTCTTCCCCGATTTCCAATCTGCGCCGGGCCTTCGAATCGGCGAGCGAGGGAGACCTCGCGGCGAGGCTCGGCCCTTCGATGGGCGGGCGTCGCGACGAACTGGCCGATCTCGGGCGGCATTACGACAAAATGGCTTCCAGGCTGGGCGCGCTCATGGACGGGCAGCGCAGACTGCTTCACGACGTTTCTCATGAGCTCAGGTCGCCTCTTGCCAGGCTGCAGGCTGCGATCGGACTCGCCAGGCAGCAGCCGGAAAGGCTGGAGGAAACGCTTGCCAGGATCGACCGCGAGTGCGAAAGAATGGATTCCCTGGTGGGGGAACTGCTCACCCTGTCCAGGCTGGAAGCGGGGGAAATGAAGGGAACCCGCGAAATCATCAACCTGGACGAACTGGTTTCCACCGTGGTCGACGATGCGAGATTCGAGGCGGAGATGTCGGGAAGAATGGTCAGTTCCTTCGGCGTGCGCGGCCTGCTCGTGGAAGGGGATGCCGAACTGTTGCATCGCTCCCTGGAAAACGTGGTGAGAAATGCGATCCGTCATACCCCGGAAGGAAGTCGCGTGACCATCGAGTCGAGGCCGGATGGCAACGAGGTGCGGATTGCAGTTTGCGACCAGGGGGCCGGGGTGCGGGACGGGGAAGAAGAGCGCATTTTTCGTCCCTTCTATCGGGGGCAGGGCTCCTCATCCGGGCACGGGCTGGGGCTGGCCATCGCGCAGCGGGTGGTCGAGTCGCATGGCGGAAGGATTCGCGCCTTCAATCTTGCCGATTCCGGATTGTGCGTGGAAATCTTCCTTCCGGGTTATCCTGCAAGGGAAAGCAGCTTTCTGGCCGCATCCGCCGGCATCGGCCTGCCGAAATAATATCCCTGGATTTCGTTGCAGCTCTTTTCCTTCAGGAAATCGAACTGTTCCAGGGTTTCGACTCCTTCGGCGATGACCTTCATCTTCAGGCTCCTGGCAATGCCGATGATCGCGTTGACGATGGCCGCATCGTCCTGGTTCCCGGGAAGCCCCTGCACGAAGGATTTGTCGATCTTCAGCTTGTAAACGGGAAGGCGCTTCAGATAGCTGAGAGAGGAATAGCCGGTTCCGAAATCGTCGATGAGCAACCGGACGCCCATTTCCTTCAGTCTGCCGAGCACTTCGAGCACCAGGTCCGCATTGGAAAGAAGCAGGCTTTCGGTGAGTTCGAGTTCGAGAAAGACGAGATCGAGCCCGCTGTCGAGGAGCGCCGTTTCGACCGATTCGATGAATTCCTTCTGCCTGAACTGGGCGGAAGAGACGTTGACCGCGACCGGGACGATCTCCAGTCCCTCTTTTTGCCATTCGATCGCCTGGAAGCAGGCTTTTCTCAGCACCAGTTCTCCCAGTTTTCCGATCAGGCCGGATTCTTCCGCGATCGGGATGAACTGGTCCGGGGGAATCATGCCGCGCACAGGATGCGCCCAGCGAACCAGCGCCTCGAATCCGATCAGGCGGCCGGAATCGAGATCCATTTGCGGCTGGTAATGGAGAATGAGCTGTTCGGACTTGATGGCATTGCGAAGATCGTTTTCCAGAAGCAGCCTTTCCGCAGAGAGCGCATTCATCTCATGGGTGAAAAAGCGGAAGGTTCCGCGGCTCGCGGATTTCGCGAAATACATTGCGGCATTGGCGTTCTTGATCAGGGTGTCCGCATCTTCCCCATGGTCGGGGAAAATGGCGATGCCGATGCAGCAGGTGACGATGATCTGTTGTTCCCCGATGGGGAAGGGTTCCTGCATTCCGGAAAGGATGCGTCGCGCCGTATAGCCGGCGCCTGATGCCTCGGTGTCCTGGAGCAGCAACAGGAATTCGTCCCCGGAAAGCCTCGCGATGGAATCTTCTCCCCGGATGTGTTTTTCCAGTCGCTCTGCGAAATGCTTGAGGATTTCGTCTCCGACTGCAAGTCCGAATGAATCATTGATCAGCTTCAGGCCGTCGATGTTGAGCGCGAGAATGGCGAAATTTCCGGTTTTTCTCCCCGCTGCCGCAATCGAGGTGGCAATCCGGTCACGGATCAGCGTCCGGTTGGGCAGGCCGGTGAGCGGGTCGAAGTAGGCGAGGTAATGGATCTTCTCTTCCGCCTCCTTGCGGTCGGTGATGTCCTGAAGGGTTCCGAAAAGCCGCTTCGGTTCGGCTTCCGGCGCGGCTTCAGCGCGCACATGCACGAAGCGGGTTCCCCCGTCCGGATGAATCCTGAATTCCAGGCTGAAGGGCTTTCCGCTCATTCCGGCCAGCCCGATTCTCCTCAGGAATTCGGGTCGGTCTTCCGCATCGACTGAATCCACGAATCTTTCCAGGGAATGCGGCTCGTTGCGGGGAAGGCCCATGATGCGGGCCATTTCTTCGGACCAGAACATCTGCCCGGAAGGGAGAATGAGTTCCCAGTTGCCGATGTGGGAAATCCGCTGCGCCTCGGTCAGCTTCCGCTCGCTTTCGACGAGATCGGAGGTCCGCTCGCGAACGATCTCCTCCAGCTTGTCGCGCTGCTCGAGCAGGAGCTTCTCGGCCGATTCCATCGCCTCGATGTGGAGCTTGAGCGGGCGGAACATGAAGACGTAGAGCACGGGAACGATGAGCACCGCAAGCAGCAGCCCGTCTGCGATGCTGGTCAGCAACGGCGGCAATGTCGGCAATTCGTCGAAAAGAAGCATCACGCCGATTTCCGCGATCATGGTCGACATGATCACGATGAGGAGGAGCTTCGCCGGCGAGCTTCGGTGGCGATCGCGAGGATCCATTGTTTCGATCTGAATTCGGTCTGGAAAATGGAAAGAGTAGCAGATTGCGGGTCTCTCTGCGTTATAATCTTCCATTTGAAAGGCGGAAACATATGTCGGAAATCCCTGCATGCCCAAGGTGTTCCATGGAAAATACCTATCCGGACGGGGAAAACTACGTTTGCGCGGATTGCGGCTTCGAGTGGCCGATGGTCCAGCCCGAACAGGAGGAAAAGTTCGAGGTCCGGGATGCGAACGGCAACCTGCTTTCCGACGGCGATTCGGTCGTGCTCGTCAAGGATCTGAAGGTGAAGGGTTCTTCCACCACCCTCAAAATGGGTTCGAAAGTGAAGAGCATCCGCCTGGTGTCCGGCGGAGATCACGAGGTGGATTGCAGGATGGATGCGGGCAATTTCATGCTCAAAGCCTGCTTCCTGAAGAAAGTCTGATCGGTTTCGTCGGGAATTTTCTGCGTTTTTCGCGATCTCAAGTGTATTGGATCGCGGAGGCGGTGAAATGAACCTGATGGATGTCGGCCTGGCTTTTCTCGAAGGGCTGGCGCTCGTCGCTTCCCCGTGCATCCTTCCCGTATTGCCCCTGGTGCTCGCCACCTCGATCGAAGGGGGAAGAAACAGGCCTTTCGGCATCATCTCCGGTTTCGTGCTGTCCTTCACGCTGTTCGCGCTCCTGGCGAGGCAAATGGTCGAGCTTTCAGGGCTCGATCCGGGCAGCATCCGGGATGCTTCGCTCTTCCTGCTCACTGCCTTCGGCATCGTGCTGCTCTCCGGAAGACTTTCCGAAAAATTTGCCGAATTCACATCCCGGATCGCGGATTTCGGTCTGGCGGGAAAAGGGGAGGGATTTGCCGGAGGGCTGCTCATGGGGTCTCTGATCGGGCTGGTCTGGACGCCCTGTGCAGGGCCCATCCTCGCAGCGGTTCTGGTCGAAGTGATCAGACAGCAGACCAGTCTGGAAAGCGGTTTCGTCATCGCTTCCTTTGCGACCGGCGCTGCGCTGCCGATGCTTCTCATCGCCATGGCGGGGAAACGCATTCTGCACAGGCTTGCCTTCTTCAGCAGGCATGCCGCGACGGTGCGCAGATCCTTCGGCATCCTGATGCTGCTTTCGGTCGTCTCCATCGCATCGGGTTTCGATTTTTCGTTTTCTTCCGGGGAAAAAGCCGCCACGGGAGTTTCGCATCTGGAAAACGCGCTCGCTTCCCCCTATCCCGCACCTGAATTTTCGGGCATCCAGGGATGGATCAATTCCACTGCGCTGACCATGCGGGGACTCAGGGGAAAGGTGGTTCTGGTGGATTTCTGGACCTATTCCTGCATCAACTGCATCCGGACGCTTCCCCATCTGGAGGAATGGGACCGGAAATACCGCAAGCTGGGCCTCGTCATCGTGGGGATCCATTCGCCTGAATTCGCATTCGAGAAGAATTTCGACAACGTGAAAAAAGCGGTCGAGCGGGAAGGCATCCGCTATCCTGTCGGTCTCGACAGCGATCTCGACACCTGGAGCAATTACAACAACCTTTACTGGCCCGCGCATTATCTCGTCGACCGGCAGGGGCGGGTCGTCTATACGCATTTCGGGGAAGGGGAATACGCTGCGACCGAAAACAACATCCGCCAACTATTGGGGCTTGGAAACGAGGCTGTTGCGGATTCGGAATCCAGCCCTTTTTCGATCGGCCAGACGCCGGAGACCTATCTCGGATATGAGCGGGCGGAACGCTTCGCGGCAAGCGCAGTCCGGAACGAGGCGGCAAACTATTTCTTACCATCCAGGCTGCATCGGGACGAGTGGGCGCTCGATGGGGCATGGCGGATCGAAGGCCAAAGAATCGTATCGGCAGCAAAGGGTTCTTCCATCGGGATCGAGTTTACAGCCCGCAAGGTCTATCTCGTCCTGGGAAGCAAAACACCGATCCGCGTCACCGTGAAGCTCGACGGAAAAGTCGCAAAGACATTCACGGTAAACGGTCATGAACTGTATCAGTTGATCGACAGGGGAAGTTTCGGCAGGGGAATGCTGGAGATCATCGCGGATTCGCCCGGGCTCGAAGCCTACGCTTTCACTTTCGGTTCCTGAGGGGAACCGGCTCGGGTATCGTTTGTCCAACACGAATGTGTGAATTCCCATGATGTTTTTATGGGTAAATTGTTTTGCACAAAATAAATCATGGTATGATAATTGAAGCCAACCTTGAATCGGGAGGGATGATGCTACCTTATGCCGCTGCGCAACAAACCGAGGAAAACGATCTCGCGAAGCTCACTGTGATCGTGGAAGAGGCGATCGAATTCATCGCCGAAAAGTCCGGACTGACCGGGCAGGACACGCTGCAAATCCTCGAGGAATTCAGCGTCGAAGAAATCCGGAGCGAAAAGCACGCTTCCGGAAAGTCTTTCAATGCCTCGAAATTCAACAAGGCGCTCGACAAGGCGATCCGGTCGATCGCCTATGCAACCGGGCTCAATACGAGCGAGATCAGCAACATCTTCACCGGCGAGAAGCATGCGGCAGTGGACAGCATCGTGCTGAGGCTGAGGGAGAAATCCAGGCAGAATCGCTGGAGCCTCAGCCATTACTGA
>JABEVD010000061.1 GCA_013044025.1 Burkholderiales bacterium | reverse complement strand
GCGCCCCATTCATGAGCTTCTCGAATTCTTCCACAGGAAGCGGCTTCCCGAAGAGATAACCCTGCACCTCGTCGCAACCCTTTTCTTTCAGGAATTCCAGTTGCTCGGGGGTTTCCACCCCTTCGGCGATGGTCCTGAGTCCGAGATTCCGGGCGAGATGGATGATGGCGCTCACGATCGCCCGGTCTTCCTGATCGCTCGAAATGTCGCGAACGAAGGACTGGTCTATCTTCAGCTTGTTGACCTTGAATTTCTTCAGGTAACTGAGGGACGAATAGCCGGTTCCGAAGTCGTCGATCGACATGCGGATGCCGTGGGCATGAAGCTCATCCATGATGGAGATGGCCTCCTTCGGATTGTCCATGGCCGCGGCTTCGGTAAGTTCGAGTTCCAAATATTCCGTGGGCAGGGCGATTTCCTCGACGATTTTCATCACCGAGGCAGTGAGTCCGGGATGGCGGAACTGGATCGCGGATAGATTGACCGCGATGCTCCTGATCGGTCGCTTCTGTTCCAGCCATTTTTTCATCTGCAGACAGGCTGTTTTCAGCACCCATTCCCCGATCGGGATGATGAGGCCGGAATCTTCGGCGATCGGGATGAATTCCGCAGGCGAGATCGGGCCGAATTCCGAGTGATTCCAGCGCAGCAATGCTTCCGCGCCGCAAAGTTTTCCATCCTGGATTCCGAACTGGGGCTGGTAATGGAGATACAGCTCGCTTCTTGCCAGCGCCTGGCGTAGATCGTTGCCGAGCTTCAGGTTGCGCAATGAATTGGCCTGCATTTCGCTGGTGAAGAAGCGGAAACCATTCCTGCCGTCCTGTTTCGCCTGATACATGGCTGCATCCGCGTTTTGCGACAGCACTTCCATGTCGCTTCCGTCTTCCGGATACATGGCGATGCCGATCGATGCGGTGGCGACGAGCTCGTATCCTTCGATAAGGAACGGGGAGGAAATGACGTCGAGCACTTTTTTCGCGATCCTCGCGGCGCCCTTCACATCCGTTCCGGGCAGGATCAGGATGAATTCGTCTCCTCCCAGGCGGGATACGGTGTCCACTTCGCGGATCACGGATTTCAACTGCCTTGCCGTTTCCATCAGCAGCCGGTCGCCGATGCTGTGGCCCAGGGTGTCGTTGATTTTCTTGAAATGGTCGAGATCGAGGAACATCACCACGAGGTGCTCCGCATTGCGCTGCGCGAGGCTCAATGCATACCTGAAATGGTCGCGAAGCAGGGTGCGGTTGGGCAGTCCGGTCAACTGGTCGAAATGGGCGAGGTAGGCCATCCTTTCCTCGTATTGCTTCCGCTCGGTGATGTCGTCCTGGATGCCGAGATAGCTGATCACGCGGCCTTCGGCGTCCCGGACCGGAGAAATGATCGCCGCTTCGATGAATTCATGCTCGTCCTTGGCCTTGTTGATGAATTCCCCGTGCCAGGTCGCCCCGTTTTTCAGGTTGTGCCAAAGTTCCTCGTAAATGCTTTCAGGGGTTTTTCCGGAGCGCAGGATGCTGGGATTCTTGCCCATCACTTCGGACAGGCTGTATCCGGTGCGCTTCACGAAAGCATCGTTCACGTAGCTGATGTTTGCTTCCGGATCGGTGATTATGATGCTGGAAGGGCTCTGTTCCACCGCCTTGGAAAGTTTGCGCAGCTCTTCTTCGGATTTCTTCCTTGCCGTGATGTCGCGGGAAGCATTCCACAGCACGGTCCTGTCGCCATATGTGATCGCCTTGGCGCTGATTTCGACGTCGATGACGGTGCCGTCGCGGCGCCTGTGCCTGGTTTCGAAAATCGCAGGTTCGCGGCTCAACTCCTCGATTTTTTTGCGCACCTCCTCCGCACAAAGACTCGCATCCCATTGAGTTACGTTCATTTTCAGCATTTCCGTCCTGGAATAGCCCAGCATTTCGCAGAACCTGTAGTTCGCTTCCACGACGTTTCCGTTTTCATCCACGAGATGGATTCCGTCGCCGGAAGTCTGCATCAACAATTCGTATTTTTCCTTGTCCTTCGCAATCTCTTCGGCTCGTTGCAGCAGGAATTCGTCGGTCACGTCCTGCAGCGTTCCGGCAAAAAAGGTTTCCTCCTCGTTTCTCACCACCCTGCCGCGCATGTGCACATGTTTCGCACCGTGAGGATCCGGGAGGGTGAGCCTGAGTTCGAAGAACTCGCTCTCTTCCTCGAGGCTGTCCAGGGCTTGTTCCAGGGATTCGCGGGCGGACGGGTCGAGCTTTTCCTCGATGAGAAAAATGGAGGGCCTGGTCGATGCGGGGACCCCGAGGATGGAATACATTTCATTCGACCATTTCCAGCCTTCCAGATGTTTTTCCCAGCTCCCCATTTTGGCGAGATGCTGCGCCTCGAGAAGGCGCTCCTCGCTGGTCTTGAGATCGCGGAAAAGCAGGTTGATCGGGTCGGTGAGCCCGGTCACGACGATCGCCCTGTAGACGAAATAGAAGGCGAGGATCTTGAAGATGTGGCCGAGTTCGTTCACCGCATCGCTCATGGTGTCCTTCACGTAGAGCGTGAAGCAGAGCTCCATTGCGATCATGAGGATGATAGACCAGCGGATGAGTCTGTAGGTGCCTTCGGTGAAATATCTTTTCCTGCTTTTCAGCACGACGATGTTCAGAAGAAAAATCAGGGCGATGAGGTATTCGCTGACCTTTTTGAAAGGGGTGAGTCCGGTCCCGGGTACGAAGCAGGCGGGAAAAACCTTGAAATACAGGATCGAGGAGACGAGCAGGGCCGTGATCGAGAAGTAGAAAAAAAGCAGGAAAAACTTGTCCGGCTTTCTTTCCGTGCCGAGGAAGGCGAATGCGGCCAGCATGCTGAGCGATTCCATGAAGCGGGCTGCGATCCAGAATTGCGGGGCATAGTATTCGTAATCGGTGAAGATCGGCATGCCCGTATAGGAAAGGGTATGCAGGATGTCGATGGCGCCGACGAACAGATAACTCACGCCGACCACGAGAAGGTAGGCGTTTTCGATCGACTTCCAGCAGTTGATGGCGATGATGAAGATGGTGGCCGCGATGGCGATGCTGAAGAATTCAGCCAGGGTGTGGAACAGCAGGTAACTGTAACGGGTCGTAAGATGGAGCCCGGCGACGAGCAGCAGGATGCCCGCGATTCCCCCCGGCTGGAAATACTGCCTCAGTGTACGGGGTCTGGTTTCAATCATGGCGTGGTTCCGGAATCGGATATCCTGTTCGACGTTGTTCCCATGATTTTATATCGACAGGATGATCTTGTCGAAATACCGGATCTTGCCGGTGGTGGTCGCAATGGAATGGCGGATTGCACATGCCTATCTCATGATCCGGAGGGTTTCGCCGTGCTGTTCGATCGTGAAGCGTCCGAGTATGTCCATTCCGAGCAGCGCGCCCTTGAAGTTCGGCAAGACTGCAATGCTCACGTAGCGTACGCGGAAATTGCCGAAATCAATTTCGGATATGTCGCCGACGCAGCCCGTGACGGTGCCTGCCGCAGTGCGGAAGGACCTGGGTTCGCAATCGATCATGCCCAAACGGTCGGCTGTCTCCCTGGAAATCACCGTGAGGGACGCGCCGGTGTCCACCTGGAACAACACGGGGATCCGGTTCACGTGGCCGTTCACGAAATAACCGCCATTTTCCTGCTGCAAAAGCAGCGCGCCGCCGGAAATTTCGTCACGGGCAATGACGGTCGAGGGGGATTTTTCGAATGATGCAGCCAGATCTTCGGGAGAAGGCCCGGTCGCATGGAGAAGGACGCGGGTGGTATTTTCTTCCTCGACGGCAAGAGAACCCGGGACGTCGATTCTTTTTCCGTCGAGGAAGCCGCTGTCCATGTTGCACCATCGGTTGCCGACCAGCAGGACGAGCGAATATTCTGCGATCGGCAGGTTGACGCTCACGTTCCGTGACGGACCGATGGCGACCGCCATGATTCTCCGGTTGCCCGCATTGTTCTGGACGATTGCAATGACGGGTAGATTGTCCCGGTTCTCGAACGAGACGCGCGACCTGATGAGGCCGGTCCGGTGCAGAAAGCCTGGGTCGTATTCGATGCCCATGCCGGTTTCGGGTAACGGTGTGCATGGGGCGGCAAGCAGGTCGTTGCAAAAGAAGGGGATGAGGGCAAGCGCAAGGAAGATGGCTTTCATTTTCAGTATGGAGCCAAAGTTCTCATCATGAGCTTGACTGATTCCATTTGCAACCAATGCGGATGCGGCACAATTGCCGGAAATCCTGGCCGATTTTCTCGATCTTCATATTCCTGCTCCGTGCAGTCCTTCCAGGATCATCTGCGTTCCGATCACGGCCAGGATGAGTCCCATCATTCGGGTCACCACGTTGATTCCTCCCTGTCCGATGAAATTCGCAATGCGTTCTCCGGTCAGGAAAAATGCATAGGTGATGAGGCAGAGCAGCGCGAAAGCGCAGGAAGTGAGGACGATGTCGGAAATTTTTCCCGTAGAGGAAAAATTGATCGCAGTGGTGATCGTGCCGGGGCCGGCCAGGAGCGGCATGGCAAGCGGAGAGACCGCCACGCTGAGCGCGGCTTCCCGGTTGGCTGAATCCTCTTCGCCCGGATTCTGAACCCTGGATGGGGATCCGTGCAGCATCTGGAATCCGATCAGGATGACGAGCGCGCCGCCTGCGATGCGAAAAGCCGGGATGGTGATGCCGAATATCCTGAAGATCAGGTTTCCGGAAATGCAGACCAGCAGCACGATGCAAAATGCGATGAGGAGAGACTGTACAGCAACCTGTCTTCTCACGGATGGTTCGCTATCCTTGGTGAGCGCAAGAAAAAGCGGCAGGTTGGCAACCGGATTCATGATGGCGAAGAAGGCCATGAATACCGTGAAGGCATGGCCTGCGATCCCGTCCATTCTCATTCTCCGCATCTCCTTTTTCTGAAGTATGCCGCATTGCGAGCACAAAATCACCGTATTCGCAGAGTATACGAAGGTTCAGGCAGGAGTCGTGAGCCTGCGAAGTTTCGCGAAATCGAGACAACGGTTCGCCTCCGAGATGGCGGATGCGAATGCCCGGTACTGGGGGTGGCTCGACAGGAAGGAATCCGCCCAATCGTCGATGTCGGAGACCGAGCCCAGTTCGATCATTTCGCGCAAGGGCGAGAGCAGTTCCGCAGGAGGCGGGGGGATTTTCGTTCCGGGTTCAGGGGTTTCCACGGTCAGCCAGTCGACCGAAAGAATTTCTCCGATATCCACGAGCAGCTTTTTCGCATTCAGAGGTTTCAGGTGGATTTTTGCAAAATTCAGCGCATCAGGGAACCCTTCAGGCCTTGCAGGAGGAATCGCTGAAAGCAGGATCACAGGCACATTCTTCCAGGCACCAAGCACATCCCAGCCGCTGCCGTTCTCCATCAACTGGTCGGTGATGACGAGATCGATGGATTCGCTCTTGAAGCGCAGTGCATCCTCCCCGGAGTTTGCCGTATCGACGGAAAAACCATGATCGGAGAGCAGCATCGAAATCAGCTCGCGGCTCCTTTCATCGTCTTCCACCACCAGAATCCTGTTTGCAATTCTGGATACGGCATGATCCGGCATCGAGACAGTCTGCGGCGCAATTGCAGCGACCGGGCAGGAGATCGAAAAGGAGAATTTGCTTCCCAAGCCGGGCTCGCTTTCCACGGAGATGTCGCCTCCCATCAACCTTGCAAGCTGCCTTGCAGTGGCAAGACCCATCCCGGTTCCGTCGATTCCGCTTTTTCTTCCCGAGGCGCCGCGCACGAAAGGCTGGAAAATGCTCTCCAGTTCGTGCGCATAGATTCCAACCCCGCTGTCCTTCACGCTGAAATGAAAATGAGTCAGACCGTTATCCATCCTGCCTTCGCAGGTGAAGGTGATTTCCCCGCCTCTTGTGTAGCGGTTGGCATTGGAGAGCAGGTTGCTCAGGATCTCGTGCAGGCGGAATTCGTCTGCAACCACGGATTGGGGCTGATCTCCCGCCTTGATCATGGTGAAGTGGTTTCCCTTCATCATCATCGATGTTTCCCGTTCGATTCCGCGAAGGAAACTTTCCCAGAGAACCGGAGCCGGGCGAAGCACGAGTTGCCCTGATTCTCCCCGCACATGGTCGAGAATGCCGTCGATCATTTCCAGCAGATGGCGGCTGCTTTGCCGGATTGCATCGGTGGCTTCCTGAACCGAAACGCGCCGGCTGCCTTTCGAAAGAAGCTCCGTGTAACCCAGCACGGTATTGAGCGGAGTGCGAAATTCATGGCTCATCTGTGCGAGGAATTTCATTTTCGCCGTGCTGTCGGCCCTTGCCTGCTGCAGCGCATCCCGCATCGCGTCCGAGCGCTGCGAGATCGCGGCAAGAATGGGCGGGGCGATCAGCAGAAAATACCAAGAAAAGCCGAAAGGCTGCGATTCGGAATAATGGTCGCCGCCATACAGAACAATCAGCAGATAGATCCTGATCGTCAGGAGCGCCGAGATGCTGGCAAGAAGATATCCGGCTGGGCGGGATCCTTCCCTCCAGGCCCTGTAAAACAGGGCAATGCCACTGAGAAGCAGGGCCAGTGCGGGAAGCCATACGCCCTTCATCGCAAACCTGTAGTTGTCGAAGCATGCCAGCAAGGTCAACAGAATGAAGAGGGCGGTGAAAAAGAAGAGCACTGCGTAATATTTCCTGTAGCGCTTCGGATTGCCGATGAATTCACGGCTGAAAAAAGCGAAAAATACCCCGATCAGGCAGGCGGCAACAGCTTGCAGACGGATATCGTAAGGAAGATTCGACGGCCACATGTAGGCAGGGAGGATCCCTGTAAAGCTTGCGTCAAAGGTGGCTTCTGCCAGAAGTTTTCCCCCGAAGTAAAGGTAGAGACGATCCTTCTGCCTGAAAAAAAGCAGGGACGAGAGCAGGGCAGTGACCAGCAGCCCGCCAAGACTCATCGATTCCAGAATGTTGCTTCTCTGATGTGTCATCGAGTAGCGCTCGGGGAGCCAAAGAGTCGGTGTAAGATCGATCGAGGTTTCGGAATGGATCCTGACGTATTCCACCTTGGATTCACCCGGTTTCAGCACGATCGGCAGCACGGGATAGGTTTCCACGAGCTTGCGTTTCGATGCGGGCGTGCCGATCCCTGACTCCGTACTTTCCCATTTTCCGTCCGGAGTGCTCCGGAAGAGCGTCACTTCCTGCAATCTGGGATTGCCGATCTGCAGCCAGCGCACTGCATCTTCCCTGGCGGAATTCGAAAGCGGGATGCGAAGCCAGAAGGCCTTGTCCGAGAAACCCTTGGCCATGTCCTTTTCATTGGTCTTGCCGAATCTGCATCCGCCCGTTGCGACCGAATCGATGCCCAGTTTCGGATCCGATTTGCACCATTCAACGTCGCTTGCGAGCATTTTGTGGGAGATGCTCGAAATATCGACTGCGCTGCAGTCCAAAGCCTGCAGCAGGAGAATGAGAAGGATCCAGTTCAGGCGTTTCATATGGCTTCCAGGCTGTTTCTCAGTTCGCGCGGCGAGCAGCCGTGACGTTCCCTGAATGCCTTGGAAAAATTGGAGGAGCTTGAAAAGCCGAGATGTTCGGCGATGTCTGCGATCGGCGTTTCGGTCGAAGAGAGCAATTCGCGAGCCTCGCGCAGCCGCTCTTCCCTGATCCATGAAAATACCGGCATGGCAAATCCATTCTGGAATGCCTGATTGAGGCGCTTTTCATTGGTTCCGATCATTCTCGCAAGCGCCTCTGTCGAGGGAGGATCGGCGAGATTTTTCCTGAGATGGGACGTTGCGGCACGGATCAGCACCGCATCCCGCTTCGAAAGTCCGTCAAGGGGATCCGAATCGACTTCCGGAATCTGCCCGCGGGATGCGAGATCGAGATGAATGCCGACCCGCGCGATCACTTCCTGCTCGGAAAAAGGTTTGCCGATGTAATCGACCGCGCCAAGAGAGAGCCCTTCGATCCGTTTTTCGACTTCGTTCGACGAACTCAGGAAAATCACAGGAATGTCTCGTGTGTTTGCGTCGTTTTTCAGCATCCTGCAGGTGGCAAAACCGTCCGTTCCCGGCATGACGAGGTCGAGCAGGATCAGGTTCGGTCGAAGCAGATTCGCCTTGTGGTAACCGTCCTGTCCGTCGAAGGCGACATGGGTACGCATCTGTCTTCCCGACATCATTTCGATCAGCAAGCGAAGGTCGATGCTCGAATCGTCGATCAGCAGAATGCTGTTTTGAGTTTTCATGGTTTAGATCGGTTTATCCCCCTCGCGGATTATACATTTTTTTCAGGGGAATCCGGAGGATGAGGCCCTGTTTCACCCATGACGCATTTCCGAAAATCCGTGTATCATCCATCCTGGTCAATCAGGGGGAAAGAGCATGAAACCGGGATTCGTCGCCGTGACCGGCTTGCCCAGAGCCGGATCCACGCTGCTTTGCCAGATGCTTTCCATGCATCCGGAGATCGATTGCGAAGGGCAGAGTTCACCGCTTTGCAACCTGTTGCTCGGAATCCGCCGCATGGCGAGCGACGACCAGTTCATGCTCTCGCAGCTCGACAATTCCTTCGAATCGGGCTATGGACATCTTCAGGATGCGATGACCGGTTTCCTGCGCGGCTGGCTGAAAGCAGACAGGAAAATCGTGGTGGACAAGAACCGGGCCTGGCTGCGCTGCATCGAGATGGTCTTGAAGCTTGCGCCGGAAGCGAAATTCATCGTCTGCATTCGCGATCTGGGCCAGATTTACGGCTCGATCGAGGCGCAGCACCAGAAGACGATCCTGCTCGATTTCATCGATCATCTGGCGGACTTCGACCGCTTCGGCCGGGCCGACATGCTGTTCGCCAAAGACAAGGTGATCGGCGCGCCGCTGATTTCCATCCATGCGGTGCAGGATCTGCCGAAGGAAGTACTGCAGCGCATCTATTTCCTGCGTTTCGAGGATCTGATGGGTAATCCTTCAGCCTGCATGAGCCATCTTTTTTCCTGGCTCGGCGTCTCGCCTTTGACCATCGATCCTGAAAATATCGCCGTGAACCTCGTCCAGGAGTCGGACAGCCATTACCGGATGAAATATCTTCACGCCCTGCATGGTTCGATCGTGAAACCGAAAAGGCATGAGATTCCGCCGCGGATCGAGGCGCAGATCAGGGATGCATTTTCCTGGTATTACAAGCTGTATTACCCGGCAATGCCCGGTTAGGCGGGATTCAGGCTGAAAAAAGATCCCAGCGCGCCCTGACTGCAAACCCTTCTTCATGCTGCGCCCCCGCCGCAAAGCGCATCGCGCCTGCAAAGGCGATCATTGCGCCATTGTCGGTGCAAAACTGCAGGTCCGGATAATAGACTTCGATCCCCTTCGCTGTTGCCGTGAGCATGCGCCGCAATTCGCTGTTCGCGCTCACTCCGCCTGCGACCACCAGCCTTTTCAATCCGCATTTCTTTACCGCGGAGAACGATTTTTTCACCAGCACTTCGACGATCGCGTCCTGGAATGCGCGGGCTATGTCGGCTTTGGTCTGCCGGTCGTCCGGCTGGGATCTTGCCAGGGTGAGGGCTGCGGTCTTGAGTCCGCTGAAGCTGAAATCGAAATCGGGACTATTGAGCATCGGGCGAGGCAATCTGAATCGGGAAGGATCGCCTTCTTGCGCGAGTTTCGATAGCGCAGCCCCGCCCGGATAACCCAACCCCAGCAGTTTCGCGGTCTTGTCGAAGGCTTCCCCTGCCGCGTCGTCGAGCGTGTCGCCAAGGAGTTGATATTTTCCCATTCCGTCCACCCGGATGATCTGGGTGTGTCCTCCCGAGACCAGGAGCGCGACGAAGGGAAATTGCGGCGCGGGCTCCGACAGGAGCGGGGAGAGAAGGTGACCTTCGAGATGATGGACGCCGATCACGGGTTTGCCGAGCGCGAATCCGAGCGAAGCCGCCACCGATGCGCCGACAAGCAATGCGCCCGCGAGCCCCGGCCCTTTCGTGTAGGCGATGCCGTCGATGTCGCCAAGCTCCTTTCCAGTCCGGGACAATACTTCCCGGGTGAGCGGCAGCACGCGCCGGATGTGGTCGCG
>JABEVD010000060.1 GCA_013044025.1 Burkholderiales bacterium | reverse complement strand
GTGTAGACTAATGCAGGCACAGCCTGCGTTATGTCGGAACTACAACTTCGACAGAAGATGCCCTGAAAGGGCAGCGTTGCGGCGTAGAAAATGCCCCGCTTGCGGGTCATTTCGGTGCAGGCTCACATCGGCAGCGCCGATGTTATGCCGGAGCCACTTGCCTTCAGGTTGGTCGGAGCCGCAACTTTCTTGAAGTCCTGAAACGGCAGCATCGTGGCGAACAATCACCCGCAAGCGGGTGATTGCGCCTCTTGCCTTCTGTCGGAACCGCAACTCAGCCAGGAACCGGTTTGCAATCTTCCTTGTGCCTTCTCGGAGGGCTCTGCAGGTAGCGCGATAGCTCCTGCAGGGCCTGCCTGTACACGTCCCGCTTGAATTCGATGACCGAATTGAGTGGAATCCAGTAATTGCTCCATCTCCATGCGTCGAACTCAGGATGGTCGGATGCGCGAAGCGAAACGTCGCTGTCGCGTCCGACCAGCCTGAGCAGGAACCAGATCTGCTTCTGGCCCTTGTAGTTGCTGCTCCATTCCCGCCTCACCCAGTTGGAAGGCACTTCATAGCGAAGCCATTCCCGGGTTCTCCCGAGTATGCGCACATGTTGCGGAGCCAGTCCGACTTCTTCCATCAGTTCGCGATACATCGCCTGTTCAGGCGTTTCACCGTACTTGATCCCCCCCTGGGGAAACTGCCAGGAATGCTGCCTGATGCGCTTTCCCCAGAAAACCTCGTTCTTCGAGTTGCACAGGATGATCCCGACGTTGGGGCGATATCCATCCCGATCGATCATGCTAGGCCCCATTCAATATTCCATTTCACAATTTTTTCACATTTCCATGAAGAATGAAAGGCATGAAGAAGTTTCGGGAAAAATGGGCCGTTTCGCGATAAAATAACGCAATTTGCCATCCACGGAACAGTTCATGCGTACATCCAGATTCTTCATTTCCACCCTCAAGGAAGCGCCTTCCGAGGCTGAACTGGTGAGCCACAGGCTCATGCTGAGGGCGGGGCTCATCAAGCGCCTGGCGAGCGGGCTCTATACCTGGATGCCGCTCGGCCTCAGGGTGCTGCGCAAGGTGGAGGCGATCGTTCGCGAAGAGATGGACAGGGCAGGGGCGCTGGAACTCCTGATGCCTGCGGTGCAGCCTGCCGAACTCTGGCAGGAATCCGGAAGATGGGATTTCTACGGAGCGGAACTGCTGCGCCTCAAGGATCGGCATCAGCGCGATTTCTGTTTCGGTCCCACCCACGAGGAAGTCATCGCCGATGTGGCGAGGCGCGAAGTGAAAAGCTACCGGCAGCTTCCCCTCAATTTCTACCAGATCCAGACCAAGTTCCGCGACGAGATCCGGCCGCGTTTCGGCGTGATGCGCGCCCGCGAATTCGTCATGAAGGACGCCTATTCCTTCCATGCGGATTATGCGAGCCTGGAAGAAACCTATGCCGTCATGCATCGGGCCTACACGAGGATCTTCACCCGCCTGGGTCTCCGGTTCAGGGCGGTTGCCGCCGATACCGGGTCCATCGGCGGGACCGGCTCGCACGAATTCCACGTTCTTGCCGATTCGGGGGAAGATGCGATCGCATTCTGTCCGGATTCGGACTATGCTGCGAATGTGGAGCTTGCCGAAGCGGTGATGCCTTCCTGCGAGCGCAAGGCGGCTGCGATGGACATGAGCAGGATTGCGACTCCCGGCGCCAAATCCATCGACGAGGTTTGCGCTTTTCTGAATGTGGATGCATCGAAGGTGGTGAAGTCGCTTCTCGTCATGAACGATGCAGGCAGCCCTTTCCTGATTCTGCTGCGAGGCGATCATCAACTGAACGAGATCAAGCTCGGCAAGATATTGGGAGAATGGCGCTTTGCAAACGAAGCGGAAGTCGAGGCTCACATGGGCTGCCGTCCCGGCTACATCGGCCCGGTGGGATCGAAAGTGCAGGTGATCGCGGACCGTTCGGTTTCGGTGATGTCGGATTTCGTCTGCGGAGCGAGCGAAAACGGATTCCATCTCGCCGGGGTGAATTTCGGCCGCGACCTCGAATCGCCTGCGAGGATCGAGGACATTCGCAATGTCGTTTCGGGTGATGCGAGCCCGGACGGAAAAGGGTCTCTCGAACTTTGCAGGGGAATCGAGGTCGGGCACATTTTCCAGCTCCGGACGAAATACACCGAGGCGCTCAATGTGACCTTCCTGGATGAGTCGGGGCAGGCGAAGGTGATGGAAATGGGCTGTTATGGAATCGGCGTTTCGCGCATCGTCGCCGCTGCCATCGAGCAGAATCACGACGAGCGGGGCATCATTTTCCCGGATGCGATTGCGCCATTCAGGGTGGCGATCGTGCCGATCGGCATGAAAAAGAGCCAGGCGGTGAAGGATGCGGTTGAATCGCTCCATGAATCGCTTTCGGCTTGCGGGATCGACGTATTGCTAGACGATCGGGACGAGCGCCCCGGCGTGATGTTCGCGGACATCGAGCTGATGGGCATTGCGCACCGGATCGTGGTCGGGGACCGGGGATTGAAGGAGGGCAAAGTGGAATATCAGGGCAGGAAGGATGCCGAGGCGAAGGTCATCGATCTTGCAGACATCGCGGGATATATCCGGGAAATATGCGCATCCTGATTCTTCTATTCGCAATCTGGACGGTTCCGGCCATGGCCGGAAACCAGGATTACGAAGTGCTTTCCGCGAGCGTGAGGGCCGAGCTTTCGCAGTCTGTGAGCGACCGTTCCAGCCCGCGCATGGTTTTCGATACCCAGGAGGAAGGTCTCAGGTGGCTTTCCGACATGTCGGAGCGATTGAAAAAGCGCATGCCGGACGAGGGAACCCGCCTCGATTTCCTGAAAACGGTGCAATACGAGGCGAGCCGCGCGGGGCTCGATCCGCAAATGGTGCTGGGATTGATCCAGGTGGAAAGCGGATTTCACAAATATGCGGTTTCGAGTGCCGGGGCGCGCGGCTACATGCAGGTGATGCCTTTCTGGGTGAACCTGATCGGAACTTCTGACCAGGATCTTTTTCAGCTTCGCACCAATCTCCGCTACGGCTGCATCATCCTGAGGCATTACCTCGACATGGAAAAGGGCGACTTGTTCCGCGCGCTGGGCCGCTACAACGGCAGCCTGGGGCAGGCGGATTATCCGGAGAAGGTCAGGGCGGCCTGGCACGGTTACTGGGCCTATCCCAGGCAGCGTTTTGCCACCCTGAGGTGATCAGGCGGGTTTACCGTCGAGACTCGTGCTGTTTTTCTCTTCCCAGTATTTCCTGATTCCCTTCTCCCCCTTCCTTTC
>JABEVD010000059.1 GCA_013044025.1 Burkholderiales bacterium | reverse complement strand
TCGCCATCCGCCCCGCTTTTCTCGGCGATGCGCTCGCGACCGACTCCGATTCCTCCACGGCGGGATTGTCGCGCATCCTCGCCAATTCCGCCGCGGCGGGCGGCGTCGTGCACCGTGCAGGAAGATATTTTTCCATCCGGGCGACCGCGAGAAACTCGGCCGGGGCGATCACTTCGAATTATTCTGGATCCCCTTCGGTACAGGGAATCTCCTGCACCCTCCCCTCCCCCTGTTCGAACGGCATCCTCACCCCCGGCACTTTCGGCGGGAATGGCACGGTCGAAACCGATACTGCGCGCTATTCGGAAGTGGGCGCATTGTTTCTCACCCTCGAAGACGCAACCTTCGCGTCAGTGGACGCATCCGACTCCTCCCCTGCCGAGCGGACCATTCCCCAGTCCCCCGCGCCGCTTGCCGTCGGGCGCTTCGTTCCGGATCATTTCACGCTCTCTTCCTCCGTCGACCCGCTGTTCCTGACCTTCAACGATGCAACCTGCCCTTCCCGCTCCTTCACTTACATCGGCCAGCCCTTCGGTTATGCGGTTCTGCCCCAGGCGCAGGTTGCCGCAAAGAGCGCATCCGGAACCACGACCGTGAATTACAGCGGATCGCTGTGGAAACTCACTGCAAACGACATCCTGCAGAATTATTCCGGCACGCCCGCTCCGGATGCGAGCGGGATCGCGATGCCTTCCCTTTCCTCGAACTCGAACGGCACCGGCAATTATTCGGCGAATTCCGCAGACCGGCTGGTGTTTCCGAGAAGCGTCCCGGCAGTTCCTTTCGACGCATCGATCGCCCTTGCGGTGAGCGCATCGGATTCGAGCGAAAATGCGGTTCCGGGCAACGGCATCATTTCCACCCAGCCGCCTTATGTCTTTGACGGCAGCGGATCGGGGATCGATTTCGATTCCGGAAACCGCTTCGTCTACGGCAGGATCTACCTCCCCAACGCGCACGGATCCGAACTTGCCGCCCTTCCCGTCGCAATGGAAACCCAGTATTACAATGGAATCGGCTTCGTCACCAACATGGACGACCAATGCACGATCGTTTCCTCCGGAAGCCTCGCGCTTTCCAATTACCAGAAAAACCTCGATCCCGGGGAGACTGCGCCTGCGATCTCCGGAAGATTCCAGTCCGGAAAATCGAATCTGACCTTTTCCGCGCCGGGGCTCGGCAATTCGGGAAGCGTCGACCTTTGCATCGACCTTGATTCTGCGGCCGGCAACGGCGATACTTCCTGTCAGGCGCCCATTCCCGCCAATCTGGGATACCTTCAGGGGAGAGGCTCCGCATCGCTTTACGACAGGGATCCCGGGGCGAGAGCGACTTTCGGCGTCTACGGCAACGTCAACGAATTCATCTATTTTCGGGAGAATTATTGAACTTCCCTGCCTTCTTTCCGAAACGCCGAATGGAATCCGGATGGATGGCCTTTTCCTTCCAGCCGGACGGACTGAATTATGTCCATCTTCGCCGGGGAAGGGACGGCCGACCGGAAGCGACCCATTTCGGCTGGAGGCAGCTCTCTGCAGGAGAACAGGAAGGATTCAGGAAGCTTTCCCGTGAACTCTTCGCTTCCAGGTTCCCTTCCATCCTGGTGCTCGGAAGCGACGAATACCAGCTTCTTTCCATGGAAGCGCCCAAAGTTCCGAGGGAAGAGCGCAAGACCGCGATGCGCTGGAAGATCCGCGACATGATCGATTACCGGATCGACGATGCGACCTTCGACATGCTGGAAATCCCTGCGGATCCGGCCCAGCCGTTTCGCGATCCGCAGATCTACGCCGTGATCGCCAAAAACGAAATCCTGAGCGAACGCATGGCGCTTTTCGCCCGGGCTGAAATCCCGCTTTCCGTGATCGACATACCGGAAATGGCGCAGCGCAACCTCGCCGGTTTCTTCGAGGCCGAATCGAAAGCGCTCGCAATGCTTTCCTTCGGCATCCACAAGGTATTGCTCACCATCACCAGCGAAGGGCAATTCTATCTTTCCCGCCACATCGACATTGCGCGCATCTCGCTTCAGGACCGGGAAGAGGCCGTGCGCCTCGATGCATTCGAAAGGCTCACGCTGGAACTGCAGCGATCGCTCGACCATTTCGAGCACCAGTACAATCACATCGCGCTCGACAGGCTGATGCTCGGGCCGCTGCCCGGCGTGGAAGACCTCTCCGATCATCTCGTGCGGAATCTGCAGATTCCGGTGGAAAAAACCGATCTGGAAAAATGGATCGATTTCACTTCCACTCCGGAACTCGCCGAACCGGAATGGCAGGCAAGATGCTGGCTGAGCCTCGGCGCAGCCCTCCGGGAGGCCGAGCCTTGAAGCCGCAGATCAATCTCTACAATCCGGGATTGCAAAAGGGAAGGCCCGGTTTTTCCGCACGTTCCCTGCTGATTTCGCTTTCCCTGCTGGCCACGGGCGGATTCCTGTTCCATTCCTACACCTATCTTTCGGTCAGCCATCTGAGGATGCAGGACCGGACGACGACGGAGCAACTCGAAACAGCCCGGGCGAAACTCGCCTCGGTCACCCGCCAGTTCCCCCCCGGAAAGAAAAGCCGGGAACTCGAAGAGCAGGTCGGCGATCTGCAAAGGCAACTGCGCGATCACGAGGCTGCGATTTCCTTTCTGAAGAAGGCCGGCATGTCCCCCGGGGAAGCGGGTTTTTCCGAATACATGCAGGCTTTCGCGCGCCGGGTCGTGAACGGATTGTGGATCACCGCCTTCACCATCGACGGGGACAAGCTCGTCATCGAGGGAAGAGCGCTCGACGAGGACCTCGTTCCGAAATTCATCGACAGGCTGAAACTGGAACCGGTGATGGCGGGCTACCGGCTCGACAAACTCGAAATGCACCTTCCGAAGAATGTCGAACCCGGCAAGGCGCCCCGGTATATCGAATTTTCCATCCTTTCCTCGAAGGGGGGAGCATGAAGGGTTTTCTTTCAGGATTGGCCGGGAAATTCGATTCGCTGGACGAGCCGCGCAGGAAGCTCGCCTTCGTCGCCATCCTGGTCCTTTTCGCCTTCTCCATGCATCTTTTCTTCATCGAGCCGCTCCTTTCCGAACAGAAATCGCTTTCGAACCGGATCGCCAGGAACGAAGCGCAACTGAAAGGCTTGAATGCAGGCATCGAAAACCTGCTGAACGCCAACCTCACCGACCCCGATCTCGACAACAGGAGAAGGATTTCGGAATTGAGAAAGCAGCTCGCCGATGCAGATGCCACTCTTTCGACGATGCAGCAGAAACTGATGACGCCGAAAAAAATGTCGGATCTTCTGGAGAAGATGCTGAAGGAAAATCCCCGCATCCGGCTCGTACAGTTCCATTCGATTTCCGACAGCGGAGGAAAATCGGTCCTGTACCGACAGGGCGTCAATCTCACCCTGCGCGGCAGCTTCCCCGACCTGATGCAGTATCTTTCCGAACTGAAAAACCTGCCCTGGCAAATCTATTGGGATAAAATGGAATTCAGGGTGGAAGATTATCCGGATGCGAGCATGAATCTCACCTTGCATACGTTAAGCCTGGAGAAGTCATGGCTCGATATCTGATGCTTCTCCTGCTGCTCCGGATCGGCGCCTGTCCCGCCGAAGAGCTTGCGGATCCGACGAAGCCCTGGAATCCGTCCGGGCAGGTGGGAACAGCGGAGAACAGGGGCGTGCAGGAACCCGTTCTGCAGTCGATCCTGATTTCCCGGAATCGCCGGGCGGCGATCATCGACGGGCGCACCGTGAAGGTGGGGGAAAAGGTCGGGGATGCCGTTGTGGAAAGGATCGGGGAAGGGCAAGTCGTGCTGAAATCGGGC
>JABEVD010000236.1 GCA_013044025.1 Burkholderiales bacterium | reverse complement strand
GAAAACCAGCGGATCTCGCCGTTTTTCTTCACGATCCTGAATTTTATTTCGGAATCGCGGGAATGACGCTCGAAAATGCTTCTGTCTTCGGGATGGACGATTCGCAGCAGAAGCGCCGGGTCGGATTCGAATTCTCTTTCCGAATAACCGGTCATCCTTTCGCAGGAGGGCGTCATGTAGAGGATCCTGCCATCAGGGCCCTGCCAGTATTCCCAGTCCTGGGTGTGGTCGGCCATGGTGTGAAATTTTTCTTCCTCGCGGGCAAGCCGTTCGTTGTCGGAATGCTGGCGATGCCAGGAGGCGATGATCATGCCTGTGCCGCCTGCGGAAACCATGAAAATGATCATGACCAGCGAGAGCATCTGCAGGACTTCCGTTTTCCATCCTGCAAGGTAATCCCTTTCCGCGAGGAAGGTTTGGACTGCGAGCGGATATCGGTTCAGCTTGCGGGACGAGACGATGCCTGCTTCCCCGTTTCCTCTTTTCGGGACATAGGCGGTTGCCATTTTTCCGGTCGATATCCGGGGAATTTCGCCTCCCTGCCTTGCAAGCAAGGTTCCATCGGCATAAAGCAGCTCGGTCGCGCCATGTTTTTCCACGTCGATCCCGGAAAGGAGCTTTTGCAGATCCCTTCTGTCGATGCGCGCGACCAGGATTCCGGCGAAGCTTCCGTCCGGATGGTTGAGGCGTCGGGCGAAGGTGATTTTTCCTGCAGAGGGTTTCGAGATCTGCAGGCCGATTCCCCTTTTCGCCTTGAGGCGGGAGAAATAATCCTGCCCGGAGAGGTCTTCGTGTCCCATCCTGCCGTTCGCGTCCGCCACCTGCAGGCTTTCCACTTTCGGCATGCGCGTCCCGAGCCTTTCGAGCGTGCCTGTATGGGGTTTTTCGCCGGCAATCCCATGTTCGATATCGTCCTTTGTTTCCAGAAGTACGATGTCGATCCTGTCGAGAACCGCATCGACATCGTTCGAAAGGATGTAGGAGATGTTTTCTGAAGAAACCCTGGCATGGGCGAGGACTTCGTCGAAACTCCTGGAGAGGGAGCGGGCGACGCCGATGACGACGAGGAGGTTGAGCAGGAGAAATCCTGCGATGATCCTGGCAGAAAAGGCGATTTTCCGGCCTGAATTATCCACGATTTTCCCGGTCCCCTCCCTTTTTGCGGAGATTATGGAGCAGGGTTTCGATCGAGGATTTGAGCGGCGAATCATCGAGGGAGTCGGCGAGTTCCCTGAAGCTATCCAGTCCGGTTTCGCCCATTCCCTGTTTTTCGTTGCGACGCGCTTTTTGCGGGTTGCGCACGGTCACGGCGATCTTCAGGGATTGAACCGGAATGCCCCCTGCCTTCAGCTTCTCGAGGAGCGATGGGGAAATCTGCTTCAGCCTGAAGGCTGTGCCGGGATTGTCGGCATGGATTTTCAGAACGCCTTCCGACATCCTGCCTGCCCTCGCAAAGAGTCCATCCGGGAGGGCCTTTTTCAGGATCGAGTCGATGGAAATCGTGCGCCTCGCTTCGGCGAGCACCCCGGAGGAATCGTCCAGGAAGAAATCCAGCCGGTTTGCGAATATCATGGGACTCTTGTGGTAGAATCGAAAACCCTATTGTAAACCCACCATTGCATCTCATCTATGTTTTCCAGCCTGCTCAAAATCATTTTCGGAAGCCGGAACGATAGGCTGATCAAGCAATATTCGCAGAAGGTCCGTGCCATCAACGCACTGGAACCGAAGATTTCCGCCTTGAGCGATGAAGCGCTCAGGGGAAAGACCGACGAATTCAGGGAGCGCATCGCAGGCGGCGAATCCCTCGATTCCCTTCTTCCGGAAGCATTTGCAGTGGTGAGGGAAGCCGGCAAGCGGGTGCTGGGGATGAGGCACTTCGACGTGCAGTTGATCGGCGGAATGGTGCTGCACGAAGGAAAGATTTCCGAAATGAGGACCGGCGAAGGAAAGACGCTGGTCGCAACGTTGCCCTCCTATCTCAATGCGCTCTCCGGGCGCGGGGTTCACGTGGTGACGGTGAACGATTACCTCGCAGAGCGGGATGCCGGCTGGATGGGCAGGATCCACGAATTCCTGGGGCTCAGCGTCGGGGTGATCCTGTCCCAGATGGACCACGACGAAAAGCAGGAAGCCTACGGATCGGACATCACTTACGGCACCAACAACGAATTCGGCTTCGATTACCTGCGCGACAACATGGTGAGCGATTCATCCGAGAAGGTGCAGCGCCCGCTCAATTTCGCCATCGTCGACGAAGTGGACTCGATCCTGATCGACGAGGCGAGGACCCCGCTCATCATTTCCGGGCAGGCCGAGGACAATGTCGATCTCTATTACCGGATCAACGATCTCGCGCCGAAACTCAAGCGCCAGGAAACCGAGGACGGGCCCGGGGATTATTCGGTCGACGAGAAGGCGCACCAGGTGCTGCTTTCCGAAGAAGGACACGAGCATGCCGAAATGTTCCTCACCCAGGCAGGGCTGCTTCCTCCAGGCTCCAGCCTTTACGATCCTCCCAACATCACCCTGATCCATCATCTTTATGCAGCCCTTCGGGCTCATGCGCTCTATTTCAAGGACCAGCATTATGTGGTTCAGGACGGGGAAGTGGTCATCGTCGACGAATTCACCGGACGCCTGATGTCGGGGCGCCGCTGGTCGGACGGCCTTCACCAGGCGGTCGAAGCCAAGGAAGGGGTTTCGATCCAGAAGGAAAATCAGACGCTCGCATCGATCACCTTCCAGAATTATTTCAGGATGTATTCGAAGCTTGCAGGCATGACGGGAACAGCCGACACCGAGGCTTTCGAATTCCAGCAGATCTACGGTCTCGAGACGGTGATCATTCCGACGCATCGTCCCACCCAGAGGAAGGACATGCTCGACCTCGTCTACAGGACGGCGAAGGAGAAATATCATGCCGTGATCGACGACATCCAGGGATGTTACGAGCGCGGACAGCCTGTCCTGGTCGGCACCACTTCCATCGAGAGTTCGGAGCTTCTGTCCGGGCTTCTGGCGAAAGTGAAGCTTCCCCATCAGGTGCTGAACGCGAAGCACCACGAGCGCGAGGCGGAGATCGTCGCACAGGCCGGGCGCGCCAAGATGATCACGATCGCGACCAACATGGCCGGTCGCGGAACCGACATCGTGCTGGGCGGAAGCATCGAAGCGGAACTCGATGCGATCAGGGAAGACGAGAACCTCGACGAAGCAGCCAGGCAGGCGAAGATCGATGCCATCCGGGCGGATTGGCTGAAGCGCCACGAGGAGGTGCTTTCCAAGGGAGGACTGCACATCATCGGCACCGAGCGCCACGAATCGAGGCGGGTCGACAACCAGCTTCGCGGCCGCGCCGGACGCCAGGGAGATCCGGGATCCTCGCGCTTCTATCTCTCCCTCGAGGATCCACTCCTCAGGAT
>JABEVD010000235.1 GCA_013044025.1 Burkholderiales bacterium | reverse complement strand
GTCATCATCCTGACAGCCCGCGACACGGTGGCCGACAGGATACAGGGGCTCGATTGCGGCGCGGATGATTACGTCATCAAGCCATTCGATCTGGACGAGCTTGCTGCAAGAATTCGTGCCCTGATGCGCCGCAAGATGGGGAGAGCCGAGCCCATGCTGGTTCACGGCAACATCGTGCTCGATCCGGCTGCCCACAAGGTGACCCTGGATGGGGAAACTGTCAACCTGTCCCCCAGGGAGTTTGCCGTGCTGCGCGAACTCCTCGAAAACACCGGAATCGTCCTTTCGAGAGACAGGCTGGAACAGAGTCTGTACGGGTGGAACGAGGAAGTGGAAAGCAATGCGCTCGAGGTGCACATCCATCACCTGAGAAAAAAACTCGGCGCGAAGCTGATCAAGACCATCCGCGGCGTCGGCTACGTCATCCAGAAAGACTGATATGCCCGGCGAAAGCCCGATTCCGGACCTGCTGAAGCGGGCGAATGCATTTCATTTGTCCTTTTCCGGAAACTCGCTGAGAAGAAGGCTGCTCAGGCTGCTCATTTCCTCCATATCCTTCCTGGTGGTGGTGGTCTCCCTGCTCGCGTACGTCAATTCCCATCACGAGGTCGACGAACTCTTCGATGCGCAGCTCGCCGAATCGGCCCGCGTGCTGCTCGACCAGGCGAGCACGGAAGTTTCGGGAAGCACCGGGGTCGTCTCCGACAGCGATCATCTCGCACATGAATACGAGCGCAAGATCGCCTTCCAGATCAGGGACAGGTCGGGCAACCTGCTGCTGCGTTCCGCCACCACGCCGCGCCGTGTGCTTTCGGAGCACTCGGAAGGATTCAGCGACAGCCTGATCGAAGGGAAAAGATGGCGAGTCTTCGCCCACTGGAACAAGGCCCATACCCTGCAGATCCAGGTCGGACAGCTCCACGAGATCAGGAACGAACTGGCCGGAAGGATCGCACTGAGCCTGCTCGTGCCCTTCCTGTTCGTGATCCCGATGGTCGCGCCGCTCATCTGGATCAGCATCGAAAGGGGATTGCGGCCGCTTGACTGGGTGTCCGACGAGGTGAGGATGAGGGCGGTCGAAAATCTGAAGCCCATCGTGATCACCGACGTTCCGGACGAGATCCGTCCACTCATCGATTCGATCAACACCCTGCTTTCCAGGCTGGAATATTCCTTCGAGAACGAACGCAGATTCACTGCGGATGCCGCACACGAGCTTCGCACGCCGCTTGCTGCATTGAAGACCCAGGCTCAGGTCGCTTTGCGCGCAAACGAGCAGGACAAGAAGAGAAAGGCGCTGGAACAGGTGATTTCCGGCGTGGACCGTGCGACCCATCTCGTGCAGCAGCTCCTCACGCTCGCGAGACTGGATCCGCAGTTTTCCCAGGTGGGCAATGCGGAATTCGATCTGTATCAGGTAGTGGTTCGGGTGCTGGCGGATCTTGCCAATGAGGCGCTGACCAGGAAAATTGAGCTCGGCTGCAACGAAGGGGAGGCTGCGATGGTGAAAGGGGATGCCGAAATGGTCGGGATCCTCGTCAGCAACCTGGTGAGGAATGCAATCAGGTATACTCCGGAGGAAGGGAGCGTCGGAGTGCGTATCTCCGAAGACGAAAGTGCGATCTGGCTGCATGTCGTCGACAACGGTCCCGGCATAGCGCCGGAGGAGCGGGCGAGGGTGTTCGAGCGCTTCTACAGGACGCTCGGCAACCGGGTCAGCGGCAGCGGCCTCGGCCTTTCGATCGTGAAACGGATCGCGGATCTTCATCATGCCGAAGTGAGCCTCGATTCCGGAGAAGACGGAAAAGGGCTCAGCGTCGGCGTGAGATTTCCGAAAAGCTAGGAGGGAGCAATGGCATTGTCGCCTGAAGGTCTGGCTCTGGTGCTCGGACTTTCCTTTTTCTTCGGGCTGGCTTTCGAGGAATTCTACATCAGCAACCCGAAAAAGCGGCCCGGGGGCGTCAGGACCTTCCCCATGCTGGCACTGGCGGGGCTGGGACTCTATCTCCTCGATCCCGCGAATCTGGTTGCTTTCTGCGTTGGCCTTTTCATACTCGGCATCTGGCTCTACGCCTACTATCGGGCGAGATGGGCGGATGCGGGTTCATCCGGGGAACCGGGCGGCGGGCTGATCATCCCGGTATGCAACATGATCGCCTATCTGCTGGGTCCGATCTCCCTCACCCAGCCGCACTGGGTTGCGGTTTCGCTCACCGTGAGCGGCGTGATGCTGCTGGGGGCAAAACAGACCCTGCATGGCCTTGCCCAGAAATTGCCGGCTGGAGAGATCGTGGCGGGGGGGAAATTCCTGGTGCTTACCGGGATCGTCCTGCCGCTGCTTCCCAATCATCCCGTCACTTCGCTCAGCGAGATCACGCCCCATCAGGTCTGGCTCGCAGTGGTGGTGGTTTCGACCCTTTCCTATGCAAGCTACATGATCAGGCGTTATGTTTCGCCGGAGAAGGGATTGCTTGCCGCATCCGTGCTGGGCGGACTGTATTCCTCGACCGCGACCACAGTGGTGCTGGCACGCCAGGGAAAAGCCGGCGCCTTTTCCAGATACGAAATCCTCGCCGGGATCGTTCTGGCCACCGCGCTCATGTATCTGCGGCTTTGCGTGGTGGTCGCGGTGTTCAATCTTGCGCTTGCTGCGGTCATTTTGCCGAAAATGCTCGTACTTTTCCTTGTGGGAATGTTCCTCGCCTGGCTTTGCAAGAGGAAAGCGGTGGGGGAGACGGGCGGGGAACAGATGGAAATGCAGGGAAATCCGCTGGAACTGAGCGCGGCGCTCCTTTTCGCCTTCCTTTTCGTGGCCATCTCTCTCGCATCCACCTGGGTGCGCTCCGCCTATGGAGAGGCCGGAATCTACTGGCTGGCCAGCCTGGTCGGCGTAACCGACATCGATCCTTTCGTGCTGAGCCTGGCGCAGGGCGGCGCAGGGGGAATGGCGCTGGCCCCCCTGGGGGCCGCCATCATGGTGGCGGCTTCTTCCAACAATGTGCTGAAGGCAGTCTACGCCGCGGGTTTCCTCGGGGTGAAGGCAAGTCTGCCTGCCTCGCTTTCCCTGTTGTTCCTTTCCGGCCTCGGGGTTTTGCTCGCTTTTTACGGACTCTCCTGATCAGCCGTGTTTTGCCTCGAAATGGCGGATCATGGCTTGCAGATCGGCTGCGGTCCTGGTGAGTTCCAGTGAAGCCTGCTTCGCCTCTTCGGCAAGCCTGGAATTGTGTTCGACCAGAGTGGAGATGTGATCGAGATCCCTGGAAACCTGGTCACTGGTGGCCGATTGCGCTTCGGCGGAGTCGGCAATATGCTGTGCGCCCGCCGTCACCTGTTCGCTCGCCTGCATGATCTGATGCAGACCTTCGGTATTGGCATGGCTGAGCTCGATGCTGATGCCGACTTCGGAGACGGCCTGATCCATCGCTTCCACGGCAGTCTGGGTGACATCGTGGATTTTGCCGACCATGCCGGTGATGTCAATGGTGCTGGAAGTCGTCCTTTCGGCGAGCTTCCTGACTTCGTCCGCCACGACTGCGAATCCCCTTCCCTGTTCTCCTGCGCGCGCCGCCTCGATGGCTGCATTCAATGCGAGCAGGTTGGTCTGGTCGGCGATTTCCTTGATGACCTTGGTGATCCTGCCGATCTTTTCGATTTCGTCCTTCAGTTCGAGGATGGTGTGACCGGAAGAGCGGACGGCATCGACCACATGCGCCGTCGTCTCGCGGCTCTGCTCCATCCTGGTGTTGTTTTCGGAAATGATTTTCAGGGTGGCGACGGCCGCATCTGCCGAATCATGCGAAGCCCTGGCAACTTCGGCGACCGAACGGGTAAAACCGGCGATATTGCCGGAGATGCGCTGGACATGATTCTGCTGTTCCATCGAATGCCCTGCGACCTGGATGATCTGGGAATTGAGGCTGGTGCATCTTTCCTCGATGCGGGCTGCGGCAAGCGCCATTTCATCGATCATTACCTGAATGTGCGCCTGCATGGTCTGCAACTTGCAAAATAGCTGCCCCGTTTCATCTCGACCGGAAATGTCGATGTCGGAATCGAGATTGCCCCGGATGATGCTTTCGAACTGATCCATCGCATGGTCGATGGGTTTTTTCACGAACACAGTGACGCATCTTCCGATGAAGACGAACAGGAAGATCTGCAGCAGGATCTGCCCTGCGATCAGCTTCATCTGGATGTTCCTGAATTCGGCAAAATCCGTGCTGAGGTCGATGCTGACGTCGGAGGCGCCATTCACGCTGCCCACTTCGACCTGGTGGCATTTCAGGCAGTCGGTATGGTGAAAGTTGTGGCTGACGATGTAAGGGGTGACCGCGCGGAAGATCGGGGTGCCGTGCTCATCCCGAATGAGGGCGTAATAGGGTTGCTTGGTTTCGATCGCGTTTTTCTCGATCTCGTCCTGGATATGCTCCTCCGGCAGTCCTGGACCGAACTGCTTGACCACCTGCGGCGCTCTCACCAGGCGTGCCGAGCGGATGTGGCCGCTCGATTCGATCTTTTCTATAAGGAGCTTCCTGTTGGCTACATCGCTGATCGTGCCCGATTCCATCAGCAGGTTGGCGCTGTCGATGATTTCGTTGGCGATCTGCTTTGCCCGGTCCTGCGCGGAAGAGACTGTCTTTTCCTCGAAATGCATGGACATCCAGCTTTGCGCGCCCATCAGCACGACGAGCAGGGTTCCCTGAATCAGGATCTGCAGCTTGGTCTTGATCTGGAGATTGCGGAAGCGGTATTTGTCGAAACGCGATCCGATCCTCGCGCCTGTCGCGTTCAGTTGCGCATAATATGCTTCCGCAGCGCGGATTTCTTCCCGGGTCGGCTCTTCCCGAACCGACATGTAGCCGGAAATGGCGTCGTGTTCGCGTATCGGCACGACCAGCGCTTTCACCCAGTAATAGTCGCCGTTCTTGCAGCGATTCTTGACGATTCCGCGCCACGGATAGCCTTCGCGGATGGTGTCCCATAGCCACTGGAATGCCTGCGGCGGCATGTCCGGATGACGCACGATGTTGTGGTTCTTGCCTAAAAGTTCTTCGCTGGAAAAACCGCTCATGCTAACGAACGCATCGTTGGCGTAGGTGATGATGCCCTTCAGGTTGGTTTTCGACACCAGACGGAATTTTTCCGGAAAAGGCTTCTCGACCTGAGTGACGGGAAAATTCTTTTTCATGGACTTACTCTCCCGATGATATCCTCTTTTGTCGGAAAAAAATCCGAGAACTTTAATGGGAATGAATCCCTCTTAACATATTGTTAAGAATCCTCGGCCAAAAGCCGCGGATTGTCAAGGAATTGGAATTAAACATGAAAACGGAATTGTTGCTGCCGGCCGGCAGCCTGGAAAAAATGCGGGCGGCTTTCTCTTTCGGGGCGGATGCGATCTATGCGGGGCAGCCCCGTTATTCTCTTCGCGCCAGAAACAACGAATTCGGACTGGAGGAACTCGCGCAGGGAATTCTGGAAGCCAGGGCGCTCGGAAAAAAATTCTATGTTGCGAGCAATCTCATGCCGCACAACGCCAAGGTGAAGACCTATCTTTCCGACATGGAAAGGGTGGTCGAAATGAAACCGGATGCCCTCATCATGGCCGATCCGGGCCTCATCATGATGGTGAGGGAAAAGTGGCCGGATCTTCCGGTGCATCTTTCGGTTCAGGCCAATACCGTCAATTATGCATCGGTGCAATTCTGGAAGAGCCTGGGACTTGCGAGGGTGATTCTCTCCCGGGAGCTTTCTCTCGAGGAAATCGCGGAAATCCGCGACCGTTGCCCGGACATGGAACTCGAGGTGTTCGTGCATGGCGCCCTGTGCATCGCCTATTCCGGAAGATGCCTCCTTTCAGGTTATTTCAACCATCGCGATCCCAATCAGGGAACCTGCACCAATTCCTGCAGATGGGATTACAAGGTATCGTCGGCAGTGGAAGACGAAGGCGCCGGAATCGCGAAAATCGACTTCGACTTCGAAAGGGAGAGCGCAAGAAGCGCTTCTCTGGGCGGACAGCAGCGCCATCCCCTTGCAGATCGGATCTATCTCATCGAGGAATCGAAACGTCCAGGGGAACTCATGCCGATTTTCGAGGACGAACATGGCACCTACATCATGAATTCGAAGGATCTCAGGGCGGTGGAACATGTCGGGAGGCTGGTCGAAATGGGGATCGATTCCCTGAAAGTGGAGGGGAGGACGAAGTCCCTCTATTACGTGGCGAGGACCGCGCAGGTTTACCGGCGCGCGATCGACGATGCGGCGGCAGGCAGGCCTTTCGATCCCGCCCTCCTGCCCGAACTCGAGGGGCTCGCCAATCGCGGCTATACCGACGGTTTTTATGTTCGCCATCATACGGAGAATTACCAGAACTACATGAGAGGGCATTCCGAATCGTCCAGAAGCCTGTATGTGGGGGATGTCCTTTCGATCGAAAACGGTCTTGCCGAAGTCGAGGTGAAAAACCGCTTCGAAGTCGGGGACAGGCTGGAAATCATCCATCCTTCCGGAAACCGGGTAATCCTGCTGGAGAAAATGCTCGATCATGAAGGGGCGGGAATTTCGGTCGCGAAAGGGGCTGGTCACAGGGTGAAAATCCCGCTGGATGAAGGGCTTGAGTCCGCTCTTCTGGCGCGTTTTCTGTGACGGTCATGAAGGCATAACAAATACGGATTACGCTATAAGGGTTATTCCACGGCGGATTTTTTGTGCTACGATTTCCATAAGTCTTTATTAATATTTATACACCATGACCGAAAATATCATTGATGAAAACGACGGCGCGGACCTCTCGAGACGGGATTTTCTCGGGACGGTGACCGCAGGAGGTGCGGCGGCGGGAGTGGCGGCAGCCTGCGTTCCGTTCGTGAGCAGCATGAATCCATCTTCCGACGTGCTGGCGAAAGCCACCACCGAGATCGATATATCCGGGATCGCGCCGGGAGAAGAGAAAACCTTCCCCTGGCAGGGCAAGCCGGTCTTCGTGGTGCACAGGACGCCGGATGAAATCAAGGCGATGGAGTCTGCCCAGGGCGGCAAGGATCCGGAAGCGGATGCCAAGCGCGTGCAGAAGCCGGAATGGTTGGTCGTGATCGGCATCTGCACCCACCTGGGATGCGTTCCGAACAAGACAGCGACGGGATGGCTCTGCCCCTGCCACGGCAGCGTGTATGACAATAGCGGCAGAATCATTTCGGGGCCGGCTCCCCGGAATCTGGATCTTCCGCCTTACCATTTCGTGTCCGAAAACAAGATACTGATTGGAAAAGCGTGATGAACAAGATGATAAACTGGATTGACGCCCGCTTCCCCCTGACTTTTTTCATCAAGCACGAACTGACCGACTACCCCACTCCTCGCAATCTGAGCTACTGGTGGGGGTTCGGTTTTCTGGCAGGCTTCGTGCTGGTGATCCAGATCGTGACGGGGATCTTTCTTGCCATGCATTACAAGCCGGATTCGAATCTCGCCTTCGATTCGATCCAGCACATCATGCGTGAAGTCAATTACGGCTGGCTGATCCGCTACCTGCATTCGACCGGCGCTTCCGCCTTCTTTGCCGTGATCTATACGCACATGGCCAGAACGCTCTATTACGGATCCTACAGGAGGCCGAGGGAACTGCTCTGGTGGACAGGGCAGGGATTGCTGCTGCTGCTGATGGCGACCGCATTCATGGGCTACCTGTTGCCATGGGGCCAGATGTCCTACTGGGGCGCGCAGGTGATCACGAGCCTGTTCAAGGCGACCCCGGTCTATGGAGACGAGATCGTGACCTGGCTGCGCGGCGGCTTCACCGTGGATGATCCCACGCTCACCCGCTTCTTCGCGCTGCATTATCTGTTCCCCTTCATCATCTTCGGCGCAGTGGTGATTCACCTCGTCGCGCTGCATACGGTGAGAAGCAGCAATCCTTCCGGCATCAACCTCGCCGACAAGGACAACATTCCCTTTCATCCCTATTTCACCATCAAGGATCTGTTCGGTCTTGGCATCTTCATGATCGTCTATCTGCTGATCGTGTTCTTCAAACCGGATCTCTTCATCGAAGCGGCCAACAACATCCCGGCCAACCCGATGCAGACTCCTGCGCACATCGTTCCGGAATGGTATTTCCTGCCCTTCTACGCGATCCTTCGCTCGGTGCCGGATCTTGCCGGCGGGGTGGTGGCGATGGGGATCTCGGTGATGATCTTCGCGGCGATGCCCTACCTCGACCGTTCGAGGATCACGGGGGGCGCGAGATACCGCCCGGTTTACAGGGCGATGTTCTACATTTTCCTGATCGACATCTTCGTCCTTGGCTATGTGGGCGCGCATCCTCCTTCAGGAACGCTCAAAATGGTCGGCGAGATCTGCACCACGATCTATTTCCTCACCTTCCTGCTTTTGCCTTTGATATCCAGGTGGGAAGAAAAATTTGTGCTGGCAAGGGGCCTGCCGCCCGCAGTGGAGGCGATGGCCAGAAAAGAAATCGCGGAGGCGGAAGGAAATGCGTAAATCGATATTGGCAGGGCTCCTGTTCAGCCTGATGATCCCTGTCGGCCATGCCGCCGACCAGGCGCAACTGAAACGCGGCGCGCATGTCGCGCTCGAAGTGTGCAATGGCTGCCACAGCCTCAAATACATCAAGTACAGCGATCTGTTGAAGGTCGGCTTCACCAAGGCCGAGGTCGATTCGATGCGCGGCGACAAGCCGATGGGGGAATCGTTCCAGTCGCAGATGGATGCTGCAACCGAACTCGGCATGTTCGGAATCGTCCCGCCGGATCTTTCGCTCATGGCGAAAGCCAGGGAGGGCGGCGCGAAATACATCTATGAACTGGTGACCGGTTTCTACACCGATTCGAAGGGACAGACGGCAAACCACGCCTTCCAGGGCGTCAAGATGCCGGACGTGTTCATGATTGCCCAGGCGGATGCGGCGAGCAGAAAGGAAATCGAGGGCAAGGTGAGGGATGCGGCAGCCTTCCTCAACTGGGCTTCCGACCCTTACGCAGAGGAGCGCGTCACGCTCGGGAAATACGTGATCGGCTATTTCTTCGTGCTCACCTTCCTGCTTTATCTGCTCAAGAAGAAGATCTGGAAGAGGCTCAAGTAGTTCAGTCGAAAACCACCGTCTTGCCGCTCGTGACGATGATCCGGTTTTCGAGGTGCCAGCGCACCGCACGCGAGAGCACGATCTTCTCGAGGTCCTTTCCCTTCTGGATCAGATCGGGGAGGGCGTCGCGGTGTGAAACCCGGATCACGTCCTGTTCGATGATGGGGCCCTCGTCCAGCATGTCCGTGACATAATGGGCGGTGGCCCCGATCAGCTTCACGCCACGCTCGAAGGCCCGATGGTAGGGCCTCGCGCCGTGGAATGCGGGCAGGAAGGAATGGTGGATGTTGATGATGCGCTCCGGATATTCGGAGACGAATTCCCCTGACAATTCCTGCATGTAGCGGGCGAGCACCACGAAATCGATGTCGTGATGTCTGAGCAGTTGCAACTGGAGCGCTTCCGCTTCTTCCTTTCTCCCTTTTTCGACTTCCACCAGGTGGAAGGGAATGCCGTAAAAGGCGGCGAGATCTTGCGTTTCCGCATGGTTCCCGATGACGAGCGGAATGTCGCAATGAAGTTCGCCGCTCCTGTGCCGGTAGAGCAGATCGACGAGGCAATGGTCGTAGCGCGAGACGAAGATCGCCATGCGCGGTCTGGATCCGGACTCTTCGATCCTCCAGTGCATGCCGAATTTCGCGGCGAGCGGGCCGAAGGCATGCCTGAAGTCGAAGAGGGACAGATCGAAACCCTTGATTTCCCACTCGATCCTCATCAGAAACAGCACGCCGTCCTGATGCTGGTCGGCATGGACGATGTTCGCCCCGTGAAGGTAGAGGAATTCGGAAATTCCGGCGACCAGCCCCTTGCGGTCCGGACAGGTGATGAGCAGCGTGAATGTGGCTTTGTTGTTCATGTGCATCTTCCAAAAATGGCATTATACTTTCGGCTATTTCATCCTGCATGACCTTGAAGATTCCCGCAGCTTCGAAGGCGCTCCTTTTCCAGCTCGCCGCATTCCTTGCGGTCCATGTTTTTGCGCCGGCATGGTCGAATTTCGCGCTTTCCCTGCTCGAAGGAATGCTCGCAGCCGTCTTTTCCCTGCGGATGGAAAGATGGTGGATCCCGATCCAGTTCTGCTTCGCTCCTTTCGTGGTGCTCGCGCTGGAAATCGGCATCGATCCGCTCTGGTACCTTGCCGCATTTCTGATCCTGGGGCTCGTCTACTGGAACGTGATGACGACCCGCGTTCCGCTCTATCTTTCGGGAAGGGAAGTCGCATCGACCCTTGCGGCTTTGATCCCGGATGGCCCGTTCGAGCTCGCCGATCTCGGTTCCGGAACGGGCGGCTTGATCGGAAATCTGGGCAGGCTGCGCCCGGAAGGGCGTTATTTCGGCATCGAGATTGCGCCGCTTCCCTTTCTTTTCGGCAGGATCCGCCATCTCGGGAAAAGCGGCATCGAAATGAAATGGGGAAGCTACGAAAGAATCGATCTCTCCCGTTTCGATGTGGTCTATGCCTTCCTCTCCCCCTATCCCATGCAGGATCTATTCACGAAGGTGACGAAGGAGATGAAGCCAGGTTCGATCTTCGTCAGCAACAGCTTCGAGGTTCCTGGAATTCCGGCCGACGAAATCCTGGAAGCGGGAGGAAGGAAACTTTATCTATGGAGGATCAGACCGCCATCGGCGCCGTCAGCGGCGCATGGTGGAGATAGCCTTCCAGGGTGAAGTCCGATGGTTCCACTTGCTCCAGCCATTGCGGCGCGTATTGGCCTGTTTTCGCAAATGCGGGGATGCGGTCGGACAGGACGAGCCTGGGGGCTGGATAAGGCTCGCGCTTCAGTTGTTCCTCGAGCATGGGGAGATGGTTCTCGTAGACATGCGCATCGGCGATGAAATAGGTGAACCAGCGCGCCTTGTAGCCGGTGAGGCGAGAGACGAGTTCGAGCAGGGCGGCTCCTTCTGCGAGGTTGAAAGGGGCGCCGAGTCCGATGTCGTTGCTCCGGATGTAGAGGCAGAGGGAAAGTTCCCGTCTTCCCACATTGGGCAGGAACTGGTAGAGGAGATGACAGGGGGGGAGCGCCATTTCGTCGAGTTGCGCGGGGTTCCATCCGTGGAACAGGATGCGCCGGTCGGTGGGGTTGTTCAGGATGGTGTCGAGGCATTGCCGCAACTGGTCCACCGCCTTGTGCAGCAGCACTTTCTGCCTGCCTTCTTCGGCAAGGTTCGCGACCACGCGAAAACCTTTTTGCCGCGCATCTGCGATCTGCGCATCGTTTCCGGCATCGAGCACCTTGTAGGCGGGCCATTTTCTCCACTGCACGCCGTAGATTTCTCCGAGGTCGTCCTCCCCCGCCCGGTATGGATTGGCCAGCCATGCGGCATTCTCGTTCGCATTCTGGTCCCATACCCTGCAACCCAGTTTCCTGAATTCCGCCGCATTGCTGGAGGATCTCAGGAAGCCGCAAAGCTCTCCCACTGCTGACTTGAAGGCGAGCTTCCTGGTCGTGATCGCGGGAAACCCTTCGGCGAGATCGAAGCGCATCATCGCCCCGGGCATGGTGATGGTGCGGACCCCGGTGCGGTTTTCCTGCCGCGTGCCGGTATCGAGGATGGTCCGCACGAGTTCGAGATAGGTTTTCATGAGTATTCTTTCCCGGAGAATCGTGGCATCATTATAATATGTTCGGCGAAGAGAATCGCCGAAGATCCACTGTGCCCTGGATGAAAACCATGAACAATGATCATGTCCAGAGCGGGATCGCATCCCCCTATTCACCCGATGCGGATATCCGCCTGTGCGGAATGGCCAGTCCCGAAGTTGCAAGCGTTCCGCCCGAATCGAGCGTGAAGGATGCAGTCGGCGTCATGCTCGCCTGCGGCATTCCCTCCGTCGTGGTCGTCGACCCGGCAGTTCGTCCTGTCGGCATCGTTACCGAAAGAGTCATCCTAGATGCCATGCATGATGCGGTCTCTCTTGCCGATCCGGTGAGCGGCATCATGTCCATTTTGTCCGCCCAGCCCAAGGGGAACCCGGCAGAAGACCTGGATGAAAAGAAGCGCGTGCAGGAAGCTTCGCTCGGCGAATTCGTCGACAGCCTGCCCGATCCGGTCTGGCTGGTCGATAAAAAGGGGAAATTTCTGGCCTGCAATGCGCGTTTTTGCGAGCATGTCGGAGCCCCGCTCGGGGAGATTCTCGGCAAGCGGCTGGAAACCATTTTCGGGGCGAAACAGGCAAGGCAGGCGCGAAAACAGGATCGGCTCGTCATGGAAACCGGCGGCAAGGTGACGAGCGAGGAATCGTTCGGGTCTGCCGGCCTGATCTTCGAGACGGTTCGCGTTCCGGTCGGAAGAGAAAACGCAAAGCCCGATTCGGTGCTCTGCATTTCCAGGGACATTTCGAGGCGCAAGCAGGCGGAGCAGGAACTCCGGGATCGGGAAGAGGTGTTCAGCGCCATCGTCAACCGCGCGGCGGACTCGATCATGCTGATCGACGCGCAGTCTCTTCGCTTTGTGGAATTCAACCGCGTCGCCCACCAAAGCCTCGGGTATACCCGGGAAGAATTCGAAAAGCTCACGCTCGTGGACATCCAGGCAGAATTGGTCCGGGAACAAATCCGGGAAAGGATCCGCTCCTCCTTCGAGTCGGGAAGCACCATCCTGTTCGATACCCTGCACCGGAAAAAGGATGGCACCTTTCGGGAAACCAGGGTGAGCAGCAGTCCCGTGCTGCTTCACGGCAAATCGTATCTTTCCGCGATCTGGAGCGATATCGGCGAACAAAAGCGCGCGCAGGAAAACCTGAGGATCACGGCCAGCGTTTTCGACAACAGCCAGGAAGGCATCTTCATCACCGATTCCGGGAACAGGATCATCGAGGTCAATCCCGCCTTTTCCAGGATCACCGGTTATTCGCGGGAAGAAGTGCTGGGGCGCGATCCCAGACTGATGCGATCCGGACGGCATTCGGTCGATTTTTACCGGGGCATGTGGCAATCGATCCTGGAGGAAGGCGGTTGGCGCGGCGAGATCTGGAATCGGCGCAAGTCTGGAGAAATCTTCGCCGAACTGCTGTCGATTTCCGCGATTCTGGACGGAAAGGGAAAAGCGAGTCGCCATGTCGCGATCTTCTCCGACATCAGCCATTTCAAGGCCCACGAGGAGGAATTGTCGAGGATCGCCCACTACGATGCGCTGACCGGAATCCCCAACCGGGTGCTGCTGGAGGACCGGATGCGGCAGGGCATCGCCCAGACCATGCGCGAGCGCAACATGATGGCGGTCTGTTATCTCGATCTGGACGGCTTCAAGTCGGTCAACGACACGCTCGGCCACGAGGCCGGTGACGCGGTATTGGTCGAAGTGGCCAGAAGGATTTCGGGTGGAATTCGCGGGGGGGATACCGTGGCTCGCCTGGGCGGAGACGAATTCGTCGTGCTGCTGCTCGGCCTCTCCCGGGGGGAGGAATGCGCCGAAACGCTGGATCGTCTGCATCGCCTGATTTCAGCGCCCATCGACATCCGGGGAACTTCGGCTGCGCTCGGCGCGAGTATCGGGGTGAGCATCTATCCGATCGACAACCAGGACGCCGACACGCTGCTGCGCCACGCGGATCAGGCCATGTATGTCGCCAAGGAATCCGGCAAGAACCGCTATCACATTTACGATTCCTCTCTGGACCGGCGCGCCAGGGATCGCAGCGAATTCTCGAAGAGCGTGAAGGATGCGCTCCAGGCGGGGCAGTTCGAACTCCATTACCAGCCCAAGATCGACCTGCGCACCGGGCGATTCGTCGGCGCGGAAGCCCTGCTGCGCTGGCATCATCCTGAAAGGGGATTGCTCTATCCCGGGGAATTCCTTGCGCTTGCGAAAAACAGCGAACTCGAAATCGAACTGGGAGAATGGGTGATCGAAACTGCGCTCGATCAATCCAGGAAATGGCGCAAGGCGGGACTGGATATCGACATCAGCATCAATGTTTCGATTCGTCACCTCGAATCGCCAGGATTCGTGGAAAGGTTGAAAAACAGGCTCGGGGGCGCCTCTGGGTTCCAGGTCGAAATGATGGAGACGGTGGATACTGCGAAGATGGGCGGCATCATCGATTCGTGCAGGGAGCTCGGCGTGCGCTTCGCGCTCGACGATTTCGGCACCGGGAAATCCTCCTTTTCCAGCCTGGGCAGCCTGCCTTTCGAGGAATTCAAGATCGACCGGAGCTTCGTGCTCAACATGATGCAGGACAGGAATCACATGGCGATCGTGCGCGGGATCATTTCCCTTGCACGCGCATTCGAGCGGCATATCGTCGCCGAAGGGATCGAGACCGGGGAGCAGATCAGCGCGCTCGTCGAGATGGGATGCGAGATGGGGCAGGGTTACGGAATTGCGAGGCCCATGACGGCCGGGGAACTGGAAAAATGGATCCAACACTAGCCGTCGTGGAGGCGGGAGACGGACTGACAGGCGGTCATGTGCTGGTGCTGCTTCCCTTCTCCACCATCCTTCCCGGGGAATTTCCGGCGCGAGACGCGCTGCTTGCCGTGCTTTCCAGTAAGGAAATGAAGCCCGGGGATCTTTCGAGAACGCCGGTCAGCGTCGATGCGGGTGCGCTCTATTGCTTCGTCATGCCGGATCCTTCCTCGCCGGTTTTTTCCATTCATTCCCTGATGAGGGAGGCGCTCGAGCCCCTCCTTGCCGAGCATCCGGAAACCATCGACATCTTCGTCGCTTCCGGAACCCGTCCCGATCTGGCCGAACGTGCGCTCTATTGCGCCTGGGTGAACGGCATGCCGCTTCCTGTCTTCAGGAAGAAAGGAGAGGACAAGCCCTTGTCCGGAATCCGGCTGCACGGAGCGCAGCCCGCCTGCGGCACCGCAGCAAGGGCTGCAGGAAACAACCTGTGCAGGATGCTGACTTCCCTTCCGGGGAATGCGCTCGACCCTGCTGCATACAGGAAGCGGATCCGTGATCTGGCCGCATCCCATGGCTGGGAGATCGCCGAATACGACTACGAAACCCTGAAGCAGATGGGGGCGGGCGCTTTCTGCGCAGTTGCGCAGGGCAGCCCTGCAAGGGATGCGGCCATCGTGCATCTCGTGTACAGGGGGAGCGCTTCGAAAAAAGTGGCCCTGGTGGGGAAGGGGATCTGCTTCGATACCGGGGGGCACAACCTGAAGTCTGCGCGCGGCATGCAGGGGATGCACGAGGACATGAACGGATCCGCGGTCGCCCTGGGAATCCTGTTGTCCGCAACCCTGTCAGGGCTCGAAGTGTGCATCGAATGCTATCTGGCCATCGCGGAAAACCACATGAGCCCTGCTGCCTACCGGCAAAACGACATCGTCACTGCGCTCGACGGTACCACCATCGAAATCGTGCATACCGATGCGGAAGGCAGAATGGTGCTCGCAGACGCTCTGGTGCTCGCCGCGCGTGCGGCCCCCGACCTCATCGTCGACTTTTCCACCCTGACCGGAAGCATGGCCACCGCGCTGGGTTCGCGATACAGCGGAATCCTCGGCAACCGCCAGCCGCTGGTGGACCTTGCGGTGCTTTCCGGGAAGCTTTGCGGAGAACGTCTCTGCGCATTTCCCTTCGACGAGGATTACGACAAGGATCTGGAGAGCGATGTGGCCGATATCCGGCAATGCACGATGGAAGGGGAGGCCGATCATATTCTGGCGGCGCGCTTTCTTTCACGTTTCGTCGACGACAGGCCCTGGCTGCATATCGATCTTTCCGCGAGCAAGCACAAGGGGGGATTGGGCGCGGTCGGTACCGATATCACCGGTTTCGGCGTCTCGTGGGGAATGGAGTTCCTTCAGGAGTGGCTGAGGAAGTGGTAGAATGACCGGGAAGCTGGTCAGACAGTCGCTGCCCGCAAGGGGAGAGGAAAGTCCGGGCTCCATAGAGCAGGATGCCGGTTAACTGCCGGAGGCCGTGAGGCCATGGAAAGTGCCACAGAAAACAGACCGCCGATGATCCTTCGGGAAACAGGCAAGGGTGAAAAGGCGCTTCGAAAGAAGGGCGGGGTTTCCCCGTCGGGCAAGAGCCCACCGCGTCTGCGGTAACGCAGACGGCACGGTAAACCCCATCCGGAGCAAGACCAAATAGGGGAACGATGGCGTGGCTCGCGCCGTTCCCGGGTAGGTTGCTTGAGCCCGCAGGTAACTTCGGGCCTAGATGAATGACTGTCCCAGACAGAACCCGGCTTATCGACCGGCTTCACATGTCTATTTTCATCGGCAGGATCACCATTTGCTGACCCTGCAGGTGCAATCTCCGCTGCATGGCGATCGCGGTCTGGTTGTGCAGCCAGCGCGTGAACATGTTGTCGTGCACGAAAATCAGCTTGCTTGCGAAGCAGATGCTGAGCGGGTATTCCTTCATGATTTTTTCCGTGATCCGGAACAGCTCTTCCAGCGGATCGGTGCCGTAAGCTTCGTAGGAAGTCGCTGCCAATCCGTGCTGATGGCAGAAATTCACGTAAAATCGCTGCGTGTTCTCGATCTTGTACTTCAACGTGCGCAGCGCCCCCTCCCCGTCGTAGCTTTGCAGGTCGACTTCCCCGACTGCGACGAAGATGAAGTTCCTGAAGTGGCCAGGGAACATCCTGACCACCCAGAGTAGCGCGTGCATGCCGAGCCCGCGGTTTTTTCCGACCAGGAAAATCGCGGTGGGCGCATCCGGATCGAGTTCAGGGGCCGGCGTATCGAGTTCCTTCGGTTTTTGCCCTGAATACAGCTCATCCACCTTCCTGAGCTGGATCCTGGTTTCCTCGTAATGCCTGTGGATCAGCAGGAAAAAGCTGATGACGAGCAGCGTGATGAGCACGGTCATCCATCCTCCTTCCATGAATTTCTCTGCGAGCGTCACCACCAGGATGCCGGATGTGACGGCAAGGCCCATGAGGGAGAGCAGGAAATGTCCGAGCCATTTTCGGTTGGACCTGCGGTTTCTCCACCAGTGCAGGCAAAGGCCGAAAATGTACATGGAAAAAGTGAGGAATACGTTGATGCTGTAGAGCACCACGAGCAAGGATACCTCTCCCTTGGTCCAGAACAGGATGAAGAGGGAGGCCGCGCCCATCAGCAGGACGCCGTTCTGGGTGACGAGACGGCTGGAGAGCTGGCCGAACTGCCTGGGCACCCAGGAGTCTGCCGCCATGTTCGCCATCACCATGGGGCCGCCCAGAAATCCGGTGTTCGCCGCAACCAGCAGCAATCCCGCTTCGAGCGCCATCACCATGGCGAGTTCCGCGTGCTGCAGGATGGGGGAGCCGATGCCGAGGTGGGAGAGGATTTCCTGGAATGCGACCGCGTTCAGGGTATGTCCTTCTTCCGGGCGGACATGCCACAGCAGATAGAGCAGGATGATTCCTCCTGCAGTGAAGGAAAGGGAAGCGGCCATGTAGAACATGGTCCACTTTCCCGTTCTCACCCTGGGCTCGGCGAGCATGTTCACATTGTTCGAGACCGCCTCGATCCCGGTATAGGTTCCTCCTCCGAGTGAATAGGCCCGAAGGAACAGCGATGCGACGAAAATCCAGCCGAGTTGATGGCCGAGGGTGAGGGTTTCGGAGAGCGTGTCCGGGGCAAGAGAGCGGATTCTCTCCGCATGGATCCAGATTCCGTAGGTGATGAGGAAGGCATGGGTGAGGAAGAATCCGGCGAAAACGGGCAGGAGTACCTTGATCGATTCCTTCATTCCCCTGAGGTTGAGCAGGATGAGCAGGAACAGCATCGCGATTTCGGAATGGAGCTTGAAGTGCTGCATTCCTGCGGGAAAAAGGCTGAAAAGCGCATCGATCCCGCTTGCGATCGAGATCGCGATGGTGAGCACGTAATCGACGATCAGCGCGGAACCGGAAACGAGGCCGGCATAGGGGCCGATCAGTTGGGTGGCGACCTTGTATCCGCCTCCTCCGGAAGGGAAGAGCTCGATCACCTGGTTGTAGGCGAGCGAGATGATGAAGACCGTCACGGCGGTGACCAGGGCGAGATAGAGGCCCAGATGGGTGTGGTGGCCCAGCGCGAGAAAGGCCTCCTCCGGGCCGTAGCAGGAGGAGGAGAGTCCGTCCGCGCCGAGCCCGATCCAGGCGAAGAAGGCGACCAGGACGATGTGCCTTCTGGTATCCGGATTCAACGGGTCGCGACTGCCCCCGATGACCAGCTTCCGGATTTTCTCGAATTCGAGCATCGCTCAGCCGCTGTTGCGCAACCCTGCAGCGATGCCGTTGACCGTGAGCAGGATCGCCCGCTTCACCTTTTCCTCGCTGTCCCCTCCGCGGAAGCGCCTCAGCAGATCCACCTGCAAATGGTTGAGCGGATCGATGTAGGGGCTCCGGTTGCGGATGCTGCGACGCAGGCTCGGATTGTCCTGGAGCAGGATCTGGGTGCCGGTGATGAGGTAGAGCATTTTCAACGTCTTTTCATGCTCGCTCCGGATCCTGCCGAAGATTTCGTCGCTCAGTTCCTTGTCGCCCACCAGGTCGGCATAGCGCGACGCGATGTTGATGTCGGTCTTGCCGAGCACCATGTCCATGTTGGACAGAAGCGTCTGCATGAAGGGCCAGGAGGAATACATGTCGCGAAGCAGGGCAATGCCCTTTTCCCCTTCCCGCTCGATGAAGGCTTCTGCCGCAGTGCCGAAGCCGTACCAGCCGGGCAGCATGATGCGGTTGAGCCCCCAGCTGAACACCCAGGGGATCGCCCGCAGATCCTCGATTCTGTCGGATGCGCGGCGGGATGCGGGGCGGCTGCCGATGTGCAGTTCCGCGATCTCGTTGATCGGGGTGGCTTCCCTGAAGAAACGGATGAAGCCGGGCGTCCCGTACACGAGCTCGCGGTACGCCAGGAAGGCTTCCGCGCTCAGTTGCTCCATCACCCTGAAATGCTCCGGGTTGTGCTGGAAGGTGTGGTGGAGCAGGGTGGCTTCCATGGTGGCCGCGACCAGCCTTTCAAGATTTCTCTTGCCGATTTCCGGATCGGAATACTTGCTCGCGATCACTTCTCCCTGCTCGGTGATGCGGATTCTGCCGTTCACGCTGCCGGGGGGTTGGGCGAGAATCGCCTGGTAGCTGGGGCCGCCACCTCGTCCCACTGTGCCGCCGCGGCCGTGGAAAAGCCTGAGTTCCACGCCGAATTTTTCGAACACCTTGACGAGCTCGACTTCCGCCTTGTACAGCTCCCAGTTCGCGGTGAGGAAGCCGCCATCCTTGTTGCTGTCGGAATAGCCGAGCATCACTTCCTGGACATTCCCGCGGCTCTCGAGGAGCTTCCTGTATTCGGGGATGGAGAACAGGGTGTCCATGATCTCGCCGCATCCCCTAAGGTCCTCGATGGTTTCGAACAGCGGGATGATGTTGACCTGGAGGTCGGATTCCCTGAGCAGACCGGCTTCCTTGAGCAGGAGGGCCACTTCCAGCATGTCGCTCACGCTCGCGGTCTTGGAGATGACGTAATTGGGAAGCGCCTTCCTGCCAAAGCGCCGGTGGATTTCCGTTGCCGCATCGAGGATGTCGAGCTCACCGGAAACCTGGTCGCTGTATTCCACATGGGCGGAGCGCATCTGGCGTGGGGAATTGAGCTCGTCCAGCAGCCATTTGCAGCGATCTTGCTCGGAAAGGTCCGCATAGCCTGGCATCCCGGCATGGGAAAACAGTTCGGCGACCGTTTCCTCGTGAATGCCGCTGTGCTGGCGCATGTCGAGCGGCGCGAGATGGAAGCCGAACACCTCCACCGTCCTTCTCAGGTTGCGCAGCCTGCCGTTGACGATGCGACCGGAGCCGTGGGATTTCAGCGAATCGGCGACGATGTCGAGATCGTGGAGGAATTCCGCTGCGTTCGAATAGGGTTCGGAAATGCCGACAGGCGGCCTTTCGGCGGCATGATGGTCGAGCTTCTGGGAAGTGGCCGCGAGCCTCGAATAGACTCCGATCAGGGAGCGGCGATAGGGTTCGTCCATCCTGTGATCGGATTTGTCCGGGGAGGATTCGGTGAGCCTTTCGAGTTCGGGAGTGATTTCCACCAGCCGGGTCGACAGGCTGAGCTCCTTGCCGAGACGGTGGATTTCCTCCAGATAGAAATCCATCACGACGCTGGACTGGCGTTCGGCCGCGCGCAAAGTGACCTGATGGGTGACGAAAGGATTGCCGTCCCGGTCTCCGCCGATCCAGCTACCGATGTGCAGGAAGGGGGGGATGGAGATTTTCTGCCCGAAGCGCCTGTCGATCTCGTCCTCGATTTCGGCATACAGCGCAGCCACTTCGCGCAGGAAGGTATAGCTGTAGAAGGCGAGCCCGTTCTCGATCTCGTCTGCGACCGTGAGGCGGGTCGGGCGCAACACCCGGGTTTGCCAGAGGGTGAGGATCGCGCGCCGCAACGATTCCTCGTTCCTGGACAGTTCTTCCCTGGTGAGCTGCATGCGATCGCGCTCGGTGAGCAGGTTGGCGATCTCGCGCTGGCGATCGAGCATGCTCTTTCTCTGCACTTCGGTGGGGTGCGCGGTGAGCACCGGGGCGACCATGGCCCCGGAGAAGAATTCCCCGATCGCTTCCGCGCCGATTCCGGCCTGCTCGATCCGGTCGAATGCGAGCGATATGCTGCCGTTCTGCGGTTTCGATCCGGCCATCAGGTGGGCGCGGCGCCGCCGGTTATGGTGCAGGTCTTCCGCGATGTTGGACAGCAGGGAGAAGAAGCTGAAAGCGCGCACCACGAGAATGGTCTCGGTCGGTGAAAGGTTTTTCAGGCAGGTTTCCAGGTCGGTCTTCGCGGAAGGGTCGCCGTCTCTCCTGAAGCGGATGGCATGCTGCCGGATGGTTTCGATGAGTTCGAAGGTGTCCAGTCCTTCCTGTTCGCGGAGCGTGTCGCCCAGGATCCTGCCGAGGAGGCGGATGTCGTCGCGAAGTGGAAGGTCCTTTTCTGGGGTAGTCGAGTCGGGCATGTTTCGTTCAGGACGAATAGAGGGGCAATGCTGCCCAGCACCGGGTCGTCCATGTTAAAATTAAAAAAAATACCAGGAGGTGAATTTGAATCCAGCGGCACTCCCCCCCGCAAGTATCGTCATTGCGTCTCGCGAAAGCGCCCTTGCCATGTGGCAGGCAGAGCATATCCGCGAACGATTGGCGACATTATACCCTCAAACCGCCATCCGTATACTGGGCATGACCACTCAGGGCGATCAGATCCTCGATCGTCCGCTTGCCAAGATCGGCGGAAAAGGGCTTTTCATCAAGGAACTCGAGCAGGCACTCGAGGAAGGGCGCGCCGACATCGCCGTGCATTCGATGAAGGATGTGCCGATGGTGTTGCCCGAAGGCTTCATGATCGCCGCGATCACCGAACGCGAGGATCCCAGGGACGCATTCGTTTCAGGAAAATACGCGGGTCTGGAGGATCTGCCGGAGGGCGCCGTGGTGGGCACTTCCAGTCTTCGCCGCGAAAGCCAGCTCCGCAGCCGTTTTCCGCATCTGAAGGTGGAACCGTTGCGCGGCAATGTGCAGACCCGGCTCAGGAAGCTCGACGAAGGGATGTACGATGCGATCATCCTGGCCGCTGCGGGACTGAAGAGATTGGGACTGGGTGAGCGGATCCGCTCGCTCATCGCCCCTTCGGACAGCCTGCCCGCGGTGGGTCAGGGCGCGCTCGGTATCGAATGCCGTTCGGACCGGCCGGAATTCGCGCAAATCCTCTCTCCGCTCTACCATGAAAGAACGGCGCAGTGCGTGATCGCGGAGCGCGAGGTGAGCCGGGCGCTCGGCGGAAGCTGCCAGGTTCCGCTCGGCGCCTTCGCCACCATCGAGCAGGGCGTGCTGAGACTGGATGCTTTCGTTGCGAGCCCGGACGGACGCGAGATGATCCGCGCGAGCGAACAAGGGGATCCTGCCGACCATGTCGAAATCGGGCGGCGAGTGGCGGAAATGCTGAGGGCGGACGGCGCGGACGCAATCCTCGAACGGCTCATCTGATGCTTCCCCTGTCGGGCGTATCGGTCCTCGTCACGAGGCCCGTTCACCAGGCGGCGCAGCTGGTCGGCGCGATCGAGAAGGCGGGCGGGCGGGCAGTTTGCTTTCCGGTGATCGGGATCGGCGAGGTCGAAGACGACTCGAAGCTGAAATCGCTGCTTTCGCGCCTTTCCGGGTTCGACATCGCGATTTTCGTGAGCGCGAATGCGGTGCAAAAGGCGATGGAGCGGATCGCTTCGCTTCCGGATGCCATGAGGGTTTTCGCGGTGGGCAGGTCGACCCTTTCCGCGCTGCAGGCATGCGGCGTGAAGGGCATCGCCCCGGAAAAGCAGGATAGCGAAGGATTGCTGGAGCTGCTCGTCGATGTTTCCGGAAGTCGCATCGTGATCTTCCGGGGAGAGGGCGGGCGGGAGAAGCTTGCCGAAGAACTGCAATCGCGGGGCGCGGCGGTGGAATATGCCGAATGCTACCGGCGGGTGATTCCGGAGCAGACGCAAAAAATCGCTCCGCAGGATTTCGCGGCGGTGACGGCGACCAGCGGGGAAAGCGTGAAAAACCTGCTCGAAATGACAGGGAAATGGATCCTGGAAAAGCCGATTTTCGTTCCCCACGAGCGGATCGGCGAGATGGCAAGAAAAACCGGTTTCGAACGGGTCTTCGTGACCCGTGCCGGGGACGAAGGGCTCGTCGAGGGGCTCATCGGGTGGTACCAAATCGGAGAGATGCATGGCAACGGATGAACGTGGCGCGTGGACGGAGAAGGTGTTCACCAGCATCAACGTGCTGATCATGATCGCGGTGATCTGCGCGATCATTCTCGGCTGGCAATGGTTCGACACCAGGAATCAGATCGCCAAACTGCAGATCGAACTCGCATCCCGCCTCGCTTCCGCGGAGAGCTACAACCAGGAGAGTCGGCAGCGCGCATCCCGTGCGCTGGACGCGGAGCGCGCAGCCGATGCGCGGCTCAGCATCCTCGAGCGGAAAATGGCCGATTCGCAGAACCAGCAGGTCGCCCTCGAGCAGATGTATCAGGAACTCGCCAGAAATCGCGACGAATCCACACTCGCGGAAATCGAGCAGGTGCTCCTGATCGCCAACCAGCAGTTGCAGCTCGCAGGCAATGTCAAGGCCGCGCTGATCGCCCTGCAGAACGTCGATTCCACGCTGCAGAGAATGGACAAGCCGCAACTGAAATCGATCCGTCTGGCGGTGGAGAAAGACATCGAGAAATTGAGGTCGATCCCCTTCGCGGACGTGATCGGCGTGAGCCTGCATCTCGACAGCGTGTTGAATTCGGTCGATTCGATGCCGCTCGCCATGGATGCGCATCCCCATCCCGGACCGAAGAAGGAAGTCAGGGACGAGAAGAGCCCCTGGCTCAGATTCTGGAAGGAAACCTGGGAAGACGTGAAGGGACTGGTCCGGATCCAGAACATGGGGAAAAAGGAGATGCCGCTCATCCCGCCTTCCCAGGCCTATTTCCTCAGGGAAAATCTGAAGCTCAGACTGTTGAGCGCGCGTCTTTCCCTGCTCGCGCATGATCAGGTCGCTTTCCGCGAGGATCTCGAAACCGCCCAGGACTGGATTCGCGGCAATTTCGATCTGGATTCAGCGGAAGTGAAGGATGCGCTTGCCACCCTGAAGCAGATCTACGGCAGCGAAATCAAGATCGATCGGGTGGACATCAACGACAGCCTGAACGCGATCCACGACTTCAGGTCGGAGCGGGCCGCCAAATGAAGGCGATGCTCTGGATTCTCGCCATCTTCGCCGCCGCGGTCGGCATCACGCTCGCGGCCAAACCCGATTTCGGCTACATGATCGTGGTGTATCCCCCCTACAAGGTGGAGCTTTCCCTCAATTTCTTCGTGCTGATGACGCTGGGATTCTTCTTTTTCCTGTACGTATTCATGCGGCTTGCCACCAGCATGATCGCGCTGCCGGAGCGGGCGCGCGAATACCACAAGAAGCGCGCGGAAGAGCGCGGCAGGGAGTACATGCGCGATGCGATCTCTTGCTATTTCGAGGGCAGGTTCACCAAGGCGGAAAGGCTGCGCTTTCCGCGATCGAAGCGAACGAATCTCCCGGAATCAATGGCGTGATCGCGGCCAGATCCGCGCATGAACTCCGCGCCTACGACAGGCGGGACCAGCACCTCGCCAGGGCAGAAGAAGCCGATCCTTCGGGAAAATCCTTCATTCTCATGACGGGAGCGGATCTCCTCATCGAGGAGCGGCGTTATGCCGATGCGCTTTCCATCCTGAAACAATTGAAGACCTCCGGCTCCCGTCAGCATACTGCGGCTTTGCGGCTGGAACTCAAGGCGGAGCAGAGCCTGAAACACTGGGATCGCGTGCTCGAACTGGTCGAACAGCTCGATACCCGCAACGCATTCGATGCCGCTTATTCCGAGCAGATGAAGCGCCATGCGCGGATCGAACTGTTGAAGCGCAGCGTCGTGGAAGGCAGGGAGAGGTTCACCGCCAACTGGCAGAAGATTCCCGAAAAGGAAAGGAAGGATGCGAAAGTGGTGTCGATCGCCGCCCAGGCCTTCATCGATTTCGGCGAATGCAGCCTTGCCGGGAAAATCATCGAGGAGAGTCTCGACGCCCACTGGAGTTCCCATCTCGTGGCGATCTACGGGGAGTGTCCCGACCCGGATGCCGTGAAGCGCATCGAGCGGGCCGAAAACTGGCTCAAAAAGCACGACGACGATGCCGTGCTGCTGCTCACTCTCGGCAGGCTCTGCATGCACCAGAAGCTCTGGGGAAAAGCGCGGAGCTATCTCGACGCCAGCCTTTCCGTCCATCCGAGCGCTGCGGCCCATCTCGCCTCGGCAAGCCTTGCGGAAATCATGGAGCGCCACGAGGATGCGGAAAATCATTACCGGAAGGCGCAGGAGCTGATCCTGAGTGACTAGTTTCCTTTCGAAGCTCGCATCGAAATTCCCGAAGGATCGCTGCCTGACCGATCCGGTCGACTGTTACGCCTATTCCTACGACAATTCCAGAAAGCATTTTCCGCCGCAAGCGGTGGTTTTTCCGGAAAACGCGGAAGAAATCCGCGAAGTCATCCTGCTTTGCAACGAATACGCCGTGCCCGTGACGCCGAGGGGGCGCGGCACCGGCACGGCAGGGGGGAGCATCCCGGTCGCGGGAGGGGTTGCGCTTTCCCTGGAAAGGATGCGGAAAATCCTGGAAGTCGATGCGAAGAACCGGGTGATCGTGGCAGAGCCGGGGGTGCTGAATGCCGAAATCCAGGAAGCTGCCAGGCCCCACGGCCTGTTCTGGCCGCCCGATCCTTCGAGTTCGGCCTATTGCTCGATCGGCGGCAATCTTGCCACCAGCGCGGGCGGGCCGCATGCGGTGAAATATGGAACGACGCGCGATCATGTTCTGGGATTGAAGGCGGTCACCGGTGCGGGGAAAGCAATCCGGGCAGGCTGTTACACGACCAAGGGCGTGGTGGGATACGATCTCACCCGGCTCATCGTGGGTTCCGAAGGGACGCTCGCCGTCATCACCGAGGCGACTCTGAAGCTCACCCCCCTTCCCGAAAAAACCGGCGGGATCGCGGCCCATTACCGCGATGCGGAAAGTTGCGCGCAGGCCATCCTCGCCATCATGGCGCAGCCCTGCACGCCTGCCGCGCTGGAATTCCTGGATTCAGGATCGCTCGACCTCATCCGCTCCAAAAATCCCGGCATGCTTCCGCAAGCCTCTCGCGCCATGCTGATGATCGAGGTGGACGGGGCGGACATCGAGGGGGCTGCCAGGGCGATCCTGTCCGCTTGCGAAAATTCCGGCCTCATCGAGGCAAGCGAAGTGGCCGATTCCCGTGCCTTGTGGGCGGCAAGGCGCGCGCTATCCCCGCTGCTTCGCGATATCGCGCCGAAGAAAATCAACGAGGATATCGTGGTGCCGGTTTCCCGTCTGCCCGAACTCCTTTCCGGATTGCGCGAACTGGCAGGCAAATACGGAATTGCCAACGTCAATTTCGGTCATGCGGGAAACGGCAACATCCATGTCAACCTGCTGGTCGACCCGGATGATCCGGGCGTGACGGGGCGCGCAGAGGAATGCCTGTCCGGGGTGTTCGATCTGGTCCTGTCCATGAACGGGACCCTGTCGGGAGAGCACGGGGTGGGGCGGGAGAAAATGCCTTATGTTCCCCGCGAGATCGATGCGGATACCCTGGATCTGATGCGCGCCATCAAGTCTGTGTTCGATCCGAAGGGAATTCTCAATCCGGGTAAATTGTTCCCTTAGCGCATGCATTCGGAGCGATTCAGCTTCGCCTTCGGGAAGGATTCGAGCTTTTCAGGAAGCTTGCGCTCCGCAGCGAATTCGAAGCTGATTGCCCCGCTGTCGCGCCGCCCGGAGGTGACGGAATCCACGCCTTTCTGCCGGATCTGCGAGGCATGCATTTTCGCCGAGGCTTCCGTTCCGAACATGCCGAGGGAAATCGCATATTGCCATTTTCCAGGCTCCTGGATGAGGAACAGATCGGTGATGCCCGCCTCCTTGAGCGCGCGAACCGCATCGAGCGCTTCCTGCCTGTTCTTCTTCGGAGGGATATAGGTCCAGTAGTTGAGCTTTGCGGGAAGATTTTTCTCCTGCAGTTTTTCCGGATGGAATTTCGCAAGTTCTGATTTCGCCTTTTCCGCCTCGTCCTGGGAGAATGGACCCCAGGTGTAGCAGTAAGCGGCCTTCTTTGCGGCGGGCTGCGCAGGTGCGGATGGGGCAGCAGGCGCGGATGCGGCAAGAGGCATCGATGCGGTAGCGGGCATC
>JABEVD010000058.1 GCA_013044025.1 Burkholderiales bacterium | reverse complement strand
TCGCGCTCCCAGAGGAGTTCGCGGTAGGCCGCATCCATCCTCTCCCTCATGAAGGGGGTGATTTCGAGGTTTTCCACGATCGAATATTTTCCTTCGCTGCACTGCACCGGAAATCCGTAGATCACGCCTTCCGGAATGCCGTATTGCCCGTTCGAGGCCACACCCATGCTCACCCAGTCGTTTTCGGGGGTGCCGATCAGCCAGTCGCGCACATGGAAGATGGCCGCGGTCGCGGCGCTCGCCGCCGAACTCAGTCCTCGCGCGTTGAGGATCTCGGTTCCACGCTCCTGGACCCCGGGAATGAAGGTTTTTTCCACCCATTGCGGATCGTGGATGAACTGGTAGGCATCGATGCCGTCGACCACCGCGTGATAGAGGTCCGGGAACTGGGCGGAGGAGTGGTTGCCCCAGGCGACCGCCTTGCGCACATGGTTGACCGGGCGATTGGCATGCTCGGCGATCCTGGAAAGCGCGCGGTTGTGATCGAGCCGCATCATCGAGGTGAAATTGGCAGGATCGATGCGTTTGGCCTGGCTTGCCGCGATCAGCGCATTGGTGTTGGCGGGGTTTCCGACCACCGCCACCTTCACATGGGGGGAAGCCGCCCGGTCGAGCGCGATTCCCTGGGTCCTGAAGATGTCTCCATTGATCTGGAGCAGGTCGCTGCGCTCCATCCCTTTCGTTCTCGGACGACTTCCCACCAGGATGGCGATGTCCGCCCCTGCGAAGGCTTCTTCGGGCTTGTCGGTGAAAAGGGTTCCGGAAAGAAGCGGAAATGCGCAGTCGTCGAGTTCCATTCCGACTCCCTTCAGGGAGCCGAGCGCCTGCGGTACTTCCAGCAATTGCAGGATGACGGGCTGCTTCGGCCCCAGCATTTCGCCGGCCGCGATGCGGAACGCGAGATTGTATCCGATATGTCCTGCCGCGCCGGTCACTGCGACCCGGATGGGTTTTCTCATTGTTCTCCTCCCTGGATTTCCTGTCATCGGGTTCCATGGTACACCCTTCAAGATGCTTCTGGAATCGCCTATACTAATACTTCCTTAAGAAATCCCTGCCCCATGAAGAAACGCCCGAAGTATCTCGACCTGATGAAAATCAGGCTTCCTCTGCCAGGATTCGTTTCGATCCTGCACCGGGCGAGCGGCCTGCTCCTCTACCTTTTCATCCCGCTCCTGCTGGTCGCGCTGCAATGCAGCCTGCGTTCGGAGCAGGGGTTCGATTCGCTCGCGGGTTTTTTCGCATCGCCATTGGCGAAGCTCCTGCTCCTGGGGCTGTCCTGGGCATTTTTCCACCATTTCTGCGCAGGAATCCGCTTCCTGTTTCTCGACATCGACAGAGGCGTTTCGCTGCAGGCTGCAAGGGCGAGCAGCAAGGCGGTCCTCGCTGCAAGCCTTCTCCTCACCCTCGTTGCGGGAGTGCTGATATGGTGAAAAGGGTGGTGGTGGGCGCTCATTACGGATTGCGCGACTGGCTCATGCAGCGCATCACCGCGGTCATCATGGCGGTCTCGACCGTGCTGTTCCTGATCGCTTTCGCAATCGATGCGCCCGCCGGTTACACGGGGTGGAAATCCTTCCTTTCGCATTCCTGGATCAGGATCGGGATTTTGCTGTTCCTGATCAGTCTCTATCTGCACGCATGGGTGGGAATCCGCGACATCCTGATGGATTATGTGCATCCAACCGGGATCAGGCTGACCCTTCAGGTGCTCGCGATCGTCTCGCTCGCGATCTACCTCATCTGGTCGGTCGAGATTCTCTGGGGAAATTGAAATGCCGATGGAAAAAAGAAAATTCGATGCCGTGATCGTCGGCGCGGGCGGAGCCGGGATGCGCGCTGCGTTGCAGCTCTCCGCAGCAGGGCTCAAGGTCGCAGTGCTCTCCAAGGTGTTTCCGACCCGTTCGCACACCGTGGCTGCGCAAGGCGGCATCACCGCGGCGCTCGGCAATGTCACCGAGGACAACTGGCTCTGGCACATGTACGACACGGTGAAGGGTTCGGATTACCTGGGGGACCAGGATGCGATCGAATACATGTGCAGGATGGGGCCTGAAGTCGTCTACGAAATGGAGCATTTCGGCCTGCCCTTTTCCAGGCTGGAGAACGGCAAGATCTATCAGCGGCCTTTCGGCGGGCAGTCCAGAAATTTCGGCGGAGACCAGGCGACCCGGACTTGCGCTGCGGCGGACAGGACCGGGCATGCCATGCTGCATACCCTCTACCAGAGAAACGTGCTCGCGCAGACGCATTTTTTCGTCGAATTCATGGCGATCGATCTCGTCCGTGACCAGCAGGGAAGGGTGCTCGGCGTGGTCGCCCTCGACATGGAAAAGAGCGAGCCGCTCCTCATCGAGGCGAGGGCGACGCTGCTCGCAACGGGTGGAGCCTGCCGGGTTTTCGCAGCTTCCACCAATGCCTTCATCAATACCGGGGACGGGCTCGGCATGGCTTCCCGGGCAGGAATCCCGCTGGAAGACATGGAATTCTGGCAATTCCATCCGACCGGCCTGCTTGGGGCGGGCGTGCTGATTTCCGAAGGGGTGAGAGGGGAGGGGGGATATCTCGTCAATGCCCAAGGGGAGCGCTTCATGGAGCGCTATGCGCCGCACGCGAAGGATCTTGCCGGGCGCGACGTGGTGGCCCGCGCGATCGCCATCGAAATCCACGAAGGGCGGGGATGCGGACCGAACCAGGATCACATCCTCCTCAAGCTCGATCACGTCGGGCGCAACGTGATCCTGGACAAACTTCCCGGAATCCGCGAAATCTCCATGAAGTTCGCCCATGTCGATCCGCTGGATGCGCCGATTCCGGTGGTGCCGACCGCGCATTACATGATGGGGGGAATTCCGACCCATCATCGCGGACAGGTGGTGGTGCCTTCCAAAACCGGCCCGGAAGAGGACGTGATCGGGCTGTATGCGGTGGGAGAATGCGCCTGCGTTTCGGTGCATGGCGCGAACCGTCTGGGCGGAAATTCGCTGCTCGATCTGCTGGTTTTCGGTCGCGCCGCGGCCGATCACATCCTGGCATTCCTGAAGGAGAATCCCACTGCGCCGCCGATTCCGAAGGAAGGGGCGGATCTCGCATTGTCCAGGCTCGCAAGATGGGAGAAGCGGGAAGGATCGGAGAAGGTTTCCGAAATCTACCGCGACATGCAGAACGTCATGCAGGCGCATTGCGGCGTTGTCAGGAAGGATGAGGTGATGAGGGAAGGGCTCGGCAAGCTGGAGGAAATCCGCGCAAGGCTGGATCATGCGGTGATCCGCGACCACAGCAAGGTGTTCAACACCGCGAGGGTCGAAGCGCTGGAACTCGAAAACCTGATGGAAGTCGCCTTCGCCACCATCCGTTCCGCGATCGCAAGAACGGAAAGCCGCGGTGCGCATGCGCGGGACGATTACCCGGAGCGCGACGACAAAAACTGGCTGAAGCACAGCCTCGCCCACCGCGACGGCAGCATGGACTACAAGCCGGTGAGGTTGAAGCCGCTCACCGTTCCTTCCTTTCCACCCAAAACCAGGAGCTATTGAGGGATGCGCTTTTCGATCTACCGCTACAATCCGGAAACCGACGAGAAGCCCTACATGCAGGACTACGATCTCGATATCCGGGCAGGGGAAATGATGCTGCTCGATGCGCTCATCCAGATCAAGGCGATCGACGACACGCTCTCGCTCCGGCGTTCCTGCCG
>JABEVD010000057.1 GCA_013044025.1 Burkholderiales bacterium | reverse complement strand
AGCATGATTGCCCAGGTGAGAAGGACGGATTCCGAAATGCCGACTGGCCCCAGATGGAAAATCATGTTCTCTCCCGGACGAAAAGATAGACATTGAGCGCACCGAGCAGCACGCCGAGCAGGATGAGGCTCACGCTCCACCTGAATGAATAGCCGCTCGCCTGTTGGTCCAGCCAGTTGCCGAGATAGGCGCCCGCCACCACGGGCAAAACGAAAAGGGCTGCGAGCGTGCCGAGATGGACGGTCTGGGAAAGAAGCGATGCGCGTTCCTTTTCCGCCTGCTTCATCCTTTTGGCCTGGATTTCCACCTGGGCCCTCAGCTTTTCACCGGGATCCATTTGTCGCCCTTTCCATCTGCCAGAGCTTCCTCATCATCTCCTGTTCGAGCCTGCCGATGTTTTCCTTCATCGCGGCAAGCTCCTTCTCCTCCGAGACGAGTTGCTCGAGAAGCATCCTGCTGATTTCACTATAGCGCTTGTCGAGGAAATAGCGGCGCGTGACGATGGTGAGGATGCCTTGCGAAAAATGCAGCACGCCGCCCGGCAGGGCGAGATAGGTCCAGTCCGCATCGCCCGCGAGCCTGAATCTGGAAAGACCGTAGGAGAGCACGGTGATCAATCTCGCATGTCCCGCCAGGATGCCGAAGCTTCCCGAATCGTCCTGGCCCACGAAGCTTTCCACTTTCGCCATCGATTCCTGTTTCGCAGAACCGCAAAAGCGGATTTCGAAACTGTTCAAAGCGCCCCCCTCATGTAGAAAGCATCCTCGGGGGTTTTGTCGTGCGCGCCGGAAAGGATTTCTTCGCAATCCTGCAATGTTTTCCTGATCGGAACCGATTCTCCCTTTATTCCAGTATGTTCCGTGACGATGTGAAAAGGTTGGGTGAGGTATCTTTGCAGGCGCCTTGCGCGCAGCACGATCTTCCTGTCGGATTCGGAGAGCGATTCGATGCCGAGCATGGCGATGATGTCCTCCAGTTCGCGATGCCTTGCGAGATGCTCCCTCACTTTCGATGCGATTTCGTAATGAAGGGCGCCGACCATGGATTTGTCGAGAACCCGACTCATCGAAAGCAGCGGGTCGACCGCCGGATAGATTCCCTTCGCAGCCTGGTCGCGGGACAGGATCACCGTGGTGTCGATGTGCGAGAGGATCGCGCTCACCGCAGGGTCCGACATGTCGTCGGCAGGAACGTAGACCGCTTCGACCGCGGTGATGCTGCCACCCTTCGTCGAGATGATGCGCTCCTCGAGTTCCGCCACTTCGCTCATCAGGGTGGGCTGGTAGCCGACGGTGGCCGGCATTCTGCCCAGAAGCCCGGAAATCTCGCTTCCCGCCTGGACGAAGCGGAACACATTGTCCATGAGGAACAGCACTTCGGTGCCGAGGCTGTCGCGAAGATATTCGGCATAGGTGAGGGCGGATAATCCGATCCTGAAGCGCACTCCGGGCGATTCGTCCATCTGTCCGAACACCATCAGGGTGCGCGGCATGACTCCCGTCGCCTGCATTTCGTGCCAGAGTTCGTGTCCTTCGCGGATCCGCTCCCCCACCCCTGCGAAAACCGAAACGCCGCGGTGAAGATGCACGATGGCGTGCATGAATTCCATGATGAGGACGGTTTTTCCCACCCCCGCGCCGCCGAAAAGCCCGGTTTTCCCGCCGCGAACGAAGGGGCAGAGCAGGTCGATGACCTTGATTCCGGTTTCGAGAATTCCGCCTGTGGCGCTGGTTTGGGCAAGAGGAGGGGGAGGGGAGAGGATGCGGCGAAATTCGGATGCTTCGAGCGCTTGGCCGCCGTCGAGCGGATTGCCGAAGAGATCGACGAGGCGCCCGAGGCAGGAGGGGGAGACCGGAACGGAAAGCGCATCGCCCGTATCGTAGACCGGCTGGCCGCGCTTGAGGCCCGTGGTGCGGTGCAATGTGATGGCGCGTGCGCGCCGTTCGTCCAGATGCTGGTGGACTTCGAAAGTGAAACGCTCGTGATCGAAAGTCGCATAAAGGGCGCGATGCAGCGGGGGCAGCCTGTTGCAGGCGATGTCGACCACAGGGCCATGGACTTCGTCGATGAAGCCCATGGGTTCCATTCTTCAGTCCTCGAGCGCCGGATAATCCGTGTAGCCCGCTTCCCCGCCGCCGTAGAAGGTGGACTGGTCCGGCACGGCAAGCGCCGCGTTGCGCTTCAATCTCTCCACGAGATCCGGATTCGAAATGAAGGGCCTGCCGAAAGCGACGAAATCGGCGCGACCGGATTCAACTGCGGAAATCGCAAGATCCCGATCGTAGCAGTTGTTGGCGATGTAGGCGCCTTCGAAACGGCTCCTGAGCTTTTCGATGTCGATTCCCTCGACTTCGCGCGGGCCGCGGGTCACGCCCTCGACCATGTGCAGGTAGGCGATCCTGCGTTTGCTCAATGCTTCGATGACATGGGAGAAGAGCGCCATCGGGTCGCTGTCTTTCATGTCGTTCACGCTGCTCGCAGGGGAGAGGCGTACGCCGACCTTGTCCGCGCCGATTTCGGCGCAGATTGCATCGACCACTTCGAGGAGGAGCCTAGAGCGGTTCTCGATCGAGCCGCCATAGTCGTCCGTCCTTTTGTTGGACCCGTCCCGCATGAACTGGTCGAGCAGATAACCGTTCGCGCCATGAATTTCGACCCCGTCGAATCCCGCACGCATCGCGTTTTCGGCAGCCTTGCGGTAGTCTTCGACGATTCCGGGGATTTCGGAGGTATCCAGCGCCCTCGGGGTTTCGAATTCCACCATGCCGGATTCGGTGAAGGCGAGTCCGGCGGGCTTGAGCGCGGAGGGGGCGACGGGAAGTATCCCTCCCTTTTGCAGGGATGGATGGGAGATCCTGCCGACATGCCAGAGCTGGATGAAGATTTTTCCGCCCTGTTCGTGGATCGCGTCGGTGACGAGCTTCCATCCTGCCACCTGCTCCTCGCTGTAGATTCCCGGGGTCCAGGGATAGCCCTTTCCCTGCGGGGAGATCTGGGATGCCTCGCTGATGATGAGTCCGGCGGAAGCGCGCTGCGCATAATAGCGCGCGTTCATTTCGGTGGGCGCATCACTTTCGTGGTTGGCGCGGCTCCGGGTGAGCGGTGCCATCACCACGCGGCTGGAAAGTTGGGTGGATCCCAGCTTCGCGGGCTGAAACAGTTTTTCCATTTGTTCTCCTTCAGATGATCTTCATTCCTTCTGCGGTCAGCATGTCGACGAGCGCGATGAGCGGCAGCCCGATGAGCGCATTGGGATCTTCCCCTTCCATGCTGCGGATCAGCACGATGCCGAGCCCTTCCGTTTTCGCGCTTCCTGCGCAATGGTAGGGCTGTTCGAGTTCGAGATAGCGAACGATCTCCTCGTCATTATAGTCGCGAAAAGTGACCGAATAGGGGACCACCCTGGAGTGGATGCTGCCGGTTTTTGCATTGACAAGACAGAGCGCGCTGTGAAAAATCACGGTCCTGCCGCGCATCATTTTGAGCTGACGCCGGGCGTTCTCGAAATTCATGGGCTTGCCGAGCTGCACTCCGTCGAGCACGGCGACCTGGTCGGAGCCGATGACGAGCGATCCGGGATGATTTTCCGCGACTTTCTGCGCCTTTTTGATGGCGAGCCTCAGGGAGGTCTCTTCAGGGGATTCTCCGGCAAGGGGCGTTTCGTCCACATCCGGGGATACGACTTCGAAGGGAAGATGCAGGCGGGAAAGGAGTTCGCGCCTGTAAATGGACGAGGATGCGAGGATCAGATTCTGCAAGGGCCATGCTCCGGCAAAAGGCTTATTTTGACAGAAAAAACAAAAAAAAATATAATTTCGTGCTTATGCCTGATGAGACCGTTATCGATGGATTCGAATTCGCCCGCCTGCGAAGGGAGCTTCGCGGGGAGGCGGCATTGTCTCGCATGCAAAGACTGGACGATCTTCTGGCGTCCGGTTCCGGGCAGGTGAAGTACCGGATCGCAGGGGCAATCGACGGGGAAGGCCATTCCCTTCTCCATCTCGAAGTCGAGGGTACGCTGAAGCTCAAATGTCAGCGCTGCCTGGGAGAATTCGATTATCCGCTCCGGATCCGGTCGAACCTGAAGCTCGTGAAGGACGAGGCGGACCTCGTCGACATCGAGGACGAAGACCCGGATGTGGACAGCATCGTCGTCAGGGAGAAGATGGAAATCCTGCCCATGATCGAGGACGAAATCCTGCTCGAACTGCCGTATGCTCCGAGGCATGTCGAATGCGAGGGGAGCGGCGACGGAGACGATGAGCGGGAATCCCCTTTTGCGGTCCTGAAGGGCAGGATCTGAGTGAAATTTATTTTAGGAGTCACAAATGGCAGTTCAACAAAACAAGAAATCCCCTTCGAAGCGCGGCATGCACAGGGCGCACGATTTTCTGACCAATCCTCCGCTGGCGGTCGAATCCCTGACCGGAGAGGTTCATCTGCGTCACCACGTGAGCCCCAACGGATTCTATCGCGGCAAGAAAGTCGCAAAGGCCAAGGGCGAGTAATTCCCTCCGTGAAGGGTTCCATGGGCTCGGGTCATTTCGCCTGAGTCAGGCAGGAGAGCTATGGATATCACGATTGCAGTCGACTGCATGGGGGGCGACCATGGACCGGGGGTGACTGTGCCCGCGGTCCTGGATTTCCTTCGTGCCAATCCGGGCGTGCGGGTGATTCTGGTGGGGGCGCCGGTCGCCATTTCCGCCGAGCTCGAAAAGCGCAGCGCGGTCGAGTCCGACCGCCTTCGCATCCGGGCTGCGAGCGAGGTGATCGCAATGAGCGATCCGCCAGCCGCTGCGCTCAAGAACAAGAAGGATTCATCGATGCGGGTCGCGATCAACCTGGTGAAAAACGGCGAGGCACAGGCTTGTGTCAGCGCCGGAAACACCGGCGCGCTGATGGCGATTTCCCGTTTCGTGCTGAAAATGGTGCCCGGGATCGAGCGTCCCGCCATCATCACCACGCTGCCCACCATGAAGGGGCATACCTACATGCTCGACATGGGGGCGAACGTCGACTGCAGCGCGGAACATCTGCTGCAGTTTGCGGTGATGGGCTCGGTGCTGGTTTCTTCCGTCGAAAAGGTGGAGCGGCCTAGGGTCGGTCTGCTCAACGTGGGCGAGGAAGAAATCAAGGGGAACGATGTGGTGAAGCAGGCGGCCGAGTTGCTGAAGGGCAGCGGCCTCAACTTCATCGGCAATGTCGAGGGCGACGACATTTACAAGGGAACGGCCGATATCGTGGTTTGCGACGGTTTCGTGGGCAATGTCGCGCTGAAGACTTCCGAGGGGCTCGCGCACATGCTTGCGACCTTCCTTCGCGAAGAATACGGTCGCAATTTCATGACGAAGCTGGCCGCGCTCGTGTCGCTTCCGGTGATCCGCGCATTCAAGAAGCGGGTCGATCCGCGCTGCTACAACGGGGCGAGCTTTCTGGGCTTGAAGGGCATCGTCATCAAGAGCCATGGATCGGCCGACGTATTTTCATTCGGATTCGCGCTGGAGCGTGCGCTCGAAGAGGCGAGAAGCGGCATGCTCCACGAGCTCGGAATGCGCATGCAACAGATGACCCCGGTCGTCGGACAGGCGGGAGAAGCGTGATACATTCAAGAATCATCGGGACCGGAAGCTTTCTTCCGGAAAAAGTCCTCACGAACCAGGATCTCGAGAAAATGGTCGATACTTCCCACGACTGGATTTTTTCCAGGACGGGGATCGTCGAGCGGCGCATCGCCGCAGAAGGGGTCGTTACCAGCGATCTCGCATTCGAGGCCAGTCGGCGCGCGATCGAATCGGCCGGCATTATTCCGGATGAAATCGACCTCATCGTGGTCGCCACCACCACCCCGGACATGCAGTTTCCAAGCACGGCTGCGATCCTGCAGGCGAAGCTCGGCATCAAAAACGGCTGCGCGGCATTCGACGTGCAGGCGGTTTGCACCGGATTCATTTATGCGCTCTCCACTGCGGACCAATACCTGCGCTCCGGAAAATACCGGCATGCGCTGGTGGTCGGCGCGGACTTGCTCTCCAGGGTGATCGACTGGACCGATCGAGGCACCTGCGTGCTGTTCGGGGACGGAGCGGGCGCGGTGGTGCTGAAGGCGGGCGATGAGCCCGGCATCCTTTCCTCCCATCTGCATTGCGACGGAAGCTACAGCCAGATCCTTTGCGCTCCTGGAAGGCTTTCGGACGGAAAAATCTCCGGCTCCCCTTTCGTGCACATGAACGGCAATGCAGTGTTCAAGATCGCCGTCACCGTGCTCGACGAAGTGGCGCGCGAAGCGATCGAGGCGAACGGCCTGACGAAATCCGATATCGACTGGCTGGTACCGCACCAGGCCAACATCCGCATCATCGAGGCCACTGCGAAGAAGCTGGGAATGGGCATGGACAGGGTGGTGGTCACGGTGGACAAACACGGCAACACTTCCGCGGCCGCGATTCCGCTCGCGCTGGACAGCGCGGCGAGGGAAGGGCGCTTCAGGAAAGGCGAGACGATCCTCATGGAAGGGGTCGGCGGGGGGGTCACCTGGGGTGCGCTGCTTCTCAGGTGGTGATGAAAAAAACAATCACAAATACAAGATGAAATACGCATTCGTTTTTCCCGGTCAGGGATCTCAGTCCGTGGGCATGATGAAGGGATTCGATTCCCATCCGGTGGTTCGGGAAACCTTCGAGGAAGGCTCCGACATCCTCGGGCAGGATCTCTGGAAAATGATCACGGAAGGCGCGCCCGAGGAACTCAACCTCACCGTGAACACCCAGCCCTTGATGCTCGCGGCAGGGGTCGCCACCTACCGCGCCTGGAACAAAGTCACCCAATCCAGGCCGACCGTGCTGGCAGGACACAGCTTGGGCGAATACACCGCGCTGGTGGCCTCCAATGCGATTGCCTTTCATGACGCGCTCCCCCTGGTGAGATTCAGGGCCGAGAGCATGCAGCGCGCGGTGCCGGAAGGCGCGGGCGGAATCGCCGCGATCCTCGGTCTCGAGGACGATGCGATCCGGGCCGTCTGTCAGGATGCTGCAGAAGGCGGCGTGCTGGAAGCGGTCAATTACAATTCGCCTGGCCAGGTGGTGATCGCCGGGGATCGCGCCGCAGTGGAGCGCGGCATGGCGCTCGCGAAGGAGAGGGGGGCGAAACGCGCCCTGCTGCTGCCGATGAGCGTTCCTTCCCACTGCTCCCTGATGAAGCCTGCGGCGGATGCGCTCGGAGAATATCTGAAAGACGTGAAAATCGAAGTGCCGCAGATTCCTGTGCTGCACAACGTGGACGTTTCGGCCCATGCGGATCCGGACGAAATCAGGAAGGCGCTGGTTGCGCAATTGCACAATCCGGTGCGCTGGGTCGAGACGATCCGGATGATGGCGCAACAGGGAATCGGTCATGTGGCCGAATGCGCGCCCGGCAAGGTGCTGGCCGGTCTCAACAAGCGCATCGAATCTTCCCAGATCGTTTTGGCAATGCCGGACGGCGCAGCGCTCGAAGACGCCGCAACCACTCTTGGAGGAAATCATGCTTGAAGGACAAATTGCGCTCGTCACGGGCGCAAGTCGGGGGATCGGCCGCGCGATCGCGCTCGAACTGGGGAAAAATGGCGCGACCGTGATCGGAACCGCGACATCCGAATCGGGTGCCGAATCGATTTCATCCTACCTCAATGAGGCGCAAATCAGGGGGCGCGGGCTTGCGCTCAATGTCACCGATTCGGCGCAGATCGACGCGTCTCTTGCGACGATCAAGGCTGAATTCGGCGATCCTTCGATTCTGGTCAACAATGCCGGCATCACGAGAGACAATCTCGTCATGAGGATGACCGACCGGGAATGGGACGAGATCATGGAAACCAATCTGAAATCGATCTTCAGGATGAGCCGCGCGGTGCTGCGCGCCATGGTGAAGGCGAGATACGGCAGGATCATCAACATTTCCTCCGTGGTGGGTTCGATGGGGAACGCCGGTCAGGCGAATTATGCTGCGGCGAAGGCGGGGATCTTCGGATTTTCCAAATCGCTCGCTCGCGAACTCGGCAGCCGCAACGTGACGGTGAACAGCGTCGCCCCCGGATTCATCGATACCGACATGACCCGGGCGCTTTCGGATTCCCAGCGCGAAGCCCTGATCCAGCATGTTCCGCTCGGCAGGCTCGGTCAGGCCGAGGACGTGGCCTCCGCAGTGAATTTCCTCGCATCTCCTGCCGCGGGATACGTCACCGGAACCACGTTGCATGTCAACGGCGGACTGTACATGGAATAAGTTTGACCAAATACAGTTTCCATCGGTCCCAAATTTGGTAAAATAGTGCGTTTTTTTCTGTAAATCAACATAGAAGGTTAGGCCAGCAATGGAAAACATAGAACAGCGCGTCAAAAAAATCGTCGCCGAGCAGCTTGGCGTGAGCGAAGCTGAAGTCAAGAATTCCTCGTCGTTTGTTGACGACCTTGGTGCAGATTCTCTCGATACGGTCGAACTCGTGATGGCGCTCGAAGAAGAATTCGAATGCGAAATCCCCGACTAGGAAGCCGAGAAGATCACGACCGTGCAGCAGGCCATCGATTACGTCGTGGCGCATTAAAGCTGAAAATTTCAGTTGGAGAGAAGGTGAGCAAACGCAGAGTAGTCATCACCGGTCTCGGGATCGTTTCCCCCATCGGAATCGGGGTCGAGGAAGCGTGGGGCAATTGCGTGGCGGGAAAATCCGGCATCACCAGGATTACCCGCTTCGATGCTTCCACGTTTTCTTCCCAGGTCGCCGGGGAAGTCAAGAATTTCGACGTGACCCGCTACATTTCCGCGAAGGAAGCGCGCCGCATGGATACTTTCATCCATTACGGCATGGCGGCCGCGATCGAGGCTTTCAACGACTCCGGCCTCACGGTCACCGAGAAAAATGCCGAGATGATCGGCGTCAATATCGGCTCCGGAATCGGCGGTCTGCCTTCCATCGAGGAAACGCACAACGTCTATCTCGCAGGCGGTTCGCGCAAGATTTCGCCGTTCTTCATTCCGGGCACCATCATCAACATGATTTCGGGGAATTTCTCGATCCTGTATGGTCTGAAGGGGCCCAACCTCGCCATGGTCACCGCCTGCACCACGGCGACCCATTGCATCGGCAATTCTGCGAGGATGATCGAGTATGGCGACGCCGACGTGATGTTCGCAGGCGGCTCCGAATCGACGGTCTGCCCGCTTGCGATCGGAGGTTTCGCCGCGGCACGCGCGCTCAGCACCCGCAATGACGATCCAGCGACTTCATCGAGGCCATGGGATGTGGGCAGGGACGGATTCGTGCTCGGAGAAGGGGCGGGCGTGCTGGTTCTCGAGGAACTCGAGCATGCGAAGGCGAGGGGGGCGAAGATCTATGCGGAGCTTTCCGGTTTCGGCATGAGCGCCGACGCCTATCACATGACCGCTCCCTGTGAGGACGGCGAAGGGGCGGCAAGGTGCATGATGCATGCGCTCAGGAATGCCGGAATCAACCCGGACCAGATCGATTACGTGAACGCGCACGGCACCTCCACGCCGATCGGCGACATCGCTGAAACGACGGCTCTGAAGCGATTCTTCGGCGATCATGCAGCGAAGCTCGCGGTGAGTTCGACGAAATCGATGACCGGCCACCTTCTTGGCGCAGCCGGCGGGGTCGAAGCGGTGTTTTCTGCGCTCAGCGTTCATCATCAGGTCGCTCCGCCCACCATCAATCTGTTCGAACAGGATCCGAAGTGCGATCTGGATTACGTTCCGAATGTCGCTCGCGAAATGAAGATCGACGTGGCGATTTCGAATTCGTTCGGATTCGGCGGAACGAACGGCACGCTCGTATTCAACAGGCTGTAACCCCCGCTCATGGTGCTGATCAACGGAATGGAGGCGGATTCCGTCAGCGTCCATGATCGGGGTTTCCTTTATGGGGACGGTGTTTTCAGGACTTTCAGGTTCGAGAACGGAATCCCCCTCCACTGGGACCTTCAGTACGCAAAACTTTCGAGCGACTGCAATGCGCTCGGAATCGATTGCCCTCCCGAATCGCGCTTCAGGGAAGACCTGGAGAAATTCGGAATCGGGAATTTCGTCGTCAAGATCATCGTCACGCGCGGCATCGGCGCAAGGGGATTCCTCCCGGAAGAAGGCATGGTTGCGAACCGCTTGGTCATGACTTCACCTCTTCCTGAAAATCCGAAAAGGGAAATCGTCGCCCGCCTTTGCGATCTCAGGCTTTCCCACCAGCCGAGACTTGCAGGAATCAAGCATCTCAACCGCCTGGAGAATGTGCTGGCGAGAAGCGAATGGCGGGATCCCGGAATCTCGGAAGGGATTCTGCTCGACCTGGAAGGCAATGTGATCGAAGGAACCATGAGCAGCCTGTTCTTCTTCAGGAATGGCAGGCTGCACGCCCCGGACCTTTCCCGCTGCGGCGTTTCCGGCGTGCAAAGGAAGCGCGTGCTGGAAATCGGCCGGCGCAATGGCATCGAAACCGTGACCGGCCATTTCGGGATCGAGCTCCTCATGGATGCGGATGAAATCTTCCTCGTCAACAGCGTCATCGGCCTGTGGCAGGTGAGGCGATTCGAAGGGATCGACTGGGATAAGGGCCAAATGTCGGCGAAATTCAGGGAATGGCTGCAATGAAGAAGTTTTTTCTGCTGATCCTGGCAGCGATATCGGCGGCATTTGTCGGCATCTTCTGGTATCTCGAAACGCCTCGCGAGCTTGCCCAGGCTCCGACCGAATTCACCCTGGAGCAGGGAGGCTTCCGGCATACCGCCAGGAAACTCGAGGAAGCCGGCCTGATCGGCAATGCCCGCGCATTCGAGCTTCTGGCGAGACTTCTGGGCAAGGATTCCATGGTCAAGGCGGGAAGTTACGAATTCGAACATGGACTCACGCCGCTTGAGCTGCTTGCCAGGATCACGAAAGGCGACAATTCCTGGAGCGAGATCACTTTCGTGGAAGGATGGACTTTCTCCGAAATGCGCAAGGCGATCGATTCGAATCCTGATCTCAGGCACGATTCCACGAATCTTTCCGATTCAGCGATCCTTTCCAGGATCGGCGCTCAAGAATCCTCCCCGGAAGGCCTTTTCTTTCCGGACACCTATTTCTTTGCGAAAGGGCAGAGCGATTTTTCCGTGCTGGAGCGCGCCTATCAGTCCATGAACAGGAAATTCGGCAAGGAATGGGATAGCAGGCAGGCCGGGCTTCCCTTTTCCAGCCCCTATCAGGCGCTGATCCTCGCATCCATCATCGAAAAGGAAACCGGAAAATCCTCCGACCGGCCGATGATTTCTGCGGTTTTCGTCAATCGGCTGAAGGCGGGCATGAAGCTGCAGACGGATCCTTCCGTGATCTACGGGATGGGCAAGAACTTCGATGGCAACCTGCGAAAGCGCGACCTGCTTTCCGATCAGCCTTACAATACCTATACGAGGGCGGGGCTGCCCCCCACGCCGATTTCGATGCCGGGGATCCGCTCGCTCGATGCTGCGCTTCATCCTGCAAAATCGAAGGCGCTTTATTTCGTCGCAAGGGGGGACGGTTCCTCCTATTTCTCCAATACGCTCGAAGAACACAACCGGGCGGTGAACAGGTACCAGAAAAAATGAAGCGGGGAAAATTCATCACCCTCGAAGGAATCGACGGCGCGGGAAAGAGCACCCAGATGGAGGTTCTGAAATCCTCGTTGCATCTGAACGGGATCGAATACATCCTGACCCGGGAGCCGGGCGGAACGCCGCTCGGGGAAAAACTGAGGGCCTTGCTTCTGAATGAATCGATGAGCCCGGAAACCGAAGCGCTCATGATGTTCGCATCTCGCGCCGAGCATCTTCGCGAAGTGATCCTGCCCGCGCTCTCCACAGGAAAATGGGTGATTTCAGACCGCTTCACCGACGCGAGTTTCGCCTACCAGGGAGGGGGAAGGGGAATGGATTATTCCCGTCTCGCCGTTCTCGAAGACTGGGTGCAGGGCGGATTCCAGCCGGACAGGACGTTTCTTTTCGACCTGCCGGTCGAAGTGGCGAGAGAGCGATTGATGAGGAACGAATCTCTGGACCGTTTCGAGCAGGAGAGGGAGGATTTCTTTCTGCGGGTGAGGAATGCCTATCTCGAGCGGGCGGGCAGGTTTCCGGAGAGGTTCGTCGTACTTGACTCCTCAAGGAGCCCGGAAGAAATCTCGAAACAGATCGAAGAATCAATCGCAACACTCTGTAAATGAATATATATACATGGCAGAATGAGATTTTCGGCAGGCTTCTTTCGAACCGATTGCCCCATGCGCTGCTGCTGAAGGGGCGGGCCGGAATCGGCAAGCTCGATTTTGCCGTCGAATTCTCAAGGGCGCTTCTCTGCACTTCTCCCGATGCGGCAGGAGGAGCCTGCGGCACATGCCCTTCCTGCAACTGGCTTGCTTCGGGAAGTCACCCTGATTTCAGGAGGGTGGAGCCTGCGGAAGAATCGAAGGGACAGATCACCGTGGAACAGGTGAGATCCCTTTACGGCTTCGTCGGAATGACATCGGGCGGATACCGGATCGTGCTCCTCCATCCGGCGGATGCGATGAATGCGAGCGCTGCGAATGCGCTGCTCAAAACCCTGGAGGAACCTCCCGGAAACACTCTGTTCATCCTGGTCTCTTCGAGGCCGAATCATCTTCTTCCCACCATCCTGAGCCGTTGCAGGATCATTGCGATGCCGCGTCCTGATCCGGAGCAAGCGGAAAAATGGCTGAAATCCCAGGGGCTTGATGATCCTTGTTCGCGCCTGGCCGAAGCGGGAAACGCTCCCCTTCTCGCGCTCGGGCTTTCCCGCGAAGATGCTTCCATCCGGGAATCCTTCCTCCGCGAAATCAGCCACCCCTCGACCCTGGATCCCTTTGCGCTTGCAGAATTGCACCAGAAATCCTCCCTTTCCGGGACCCTCTCCTGGCTGCAGAAATGGTGCTTCGACATCGAGCTGTATTCCCTGACAGGGAATGTCAGATATTTTCCCTCATTATCGGATAAAATCAGGGAGATTGCCGGAAAGACGGACAGGATCGGGCTCGCGCAATATCTGGGAAGCCTTGCGCAGTCCCAGCGCATCTCGAACCATCCGGTCAATTCCAGACTTTTCCTGGAGGAGGTGTTGTTGAATTACAAACTCTTGACCGCAAGAAGATGAAGCCGAGCGTTTTCACCTTCACCGTTCGGGACAGGAATGCGCTTTATTCCGCGTACATGCCCCAGATCGAAGGAGGGGGCATCTTCATCCCGACCGAGCGCCCATACAGGCTGATGGACGAAGTGTACATGCTGCTTTCCCTGCCGGAAGAGGCGAGCAAGATCCCTGTATCCGGAAAGGTGGTGTGGCTCACTCCCCCGAATGCGATGGGAAACCGCGTGCAGGGAATCGGCGTCCGCTTCGACGACGACGAAAACGGCAGAAGCGCCAAGGCGAAGATCGAAGCGCTCGTTTCAGGAATGTCGAGCCCGAACCGTCCAACCCATACCATGTGAAAAATGCTGATCGATTCGCACTGCCATCTCGATTTTCCGGATCTTGCCGGAAACCTGGAAAAAATCCTCCTCGAAATGAAGAAAAACGGCGTGGGGGGCGCGCTTTGCGTGGGCGTCAACCTCGAAAATTTTCCGAATGTGAGAAAAATCGCCGAGGATCATCCCAATGTCTGGGCTTCCGTGGGCGTTCATCCCGATTACGAGGTGGAAGAACCCACGGTCGAGGAAATCGCCACTCTGGCGGAGCATCCCAGGGTGATCGCCATCGGCGAGACCGGGCTCGATTACTTCAGGCTGAAGGGGGATCTGGAATGGCAGAGAGAGCGCTTCAGGAACCACATTCGAGCCGCGAAAAGGATCGGCAAGCCGATCATCGTCCATACAAGGGAAGCCGCTTCCGACACCTTGAGAATCATGAAAGAGGAAGGGGCGGAGGAAGTCGGGGGAGTCATGCACTGCTTCACCGAAAGCATGGAAGTCGCGGAAGCCGCGATCGACATGAATTTTTACATATCCTTTTCCGGGATCGTCACCTTCAAAAGCGCGGCCTCGATCAGGGAAGTGGCGAAGCACCTGCCGCTCGAGCGTATGCTCGTCGAAACCGATTCTCCCTATCTCGCCCCGGTCCCCTATCGCGGGAAAACCAATCAGCCTTCCCTTGTGCTTCATGTGGCGGAAGAAATTGCAAGATTGCGGGGGATCTCGGTCGGAGAGGTGGCGGAAGCCACCACCCGAAACTTCTGCCGCCTGTTCGGACTTCAAATGCCATAGCGCACCATGCCCTGCATGCGATTGCTACAGGCGATGATGATCGCCTTCATGCTGTACGGATGCGCATCCATTCCCCGGGATGCGGCGAAAAATATTTCTTCGGCCTATCCCCATCCTGAAGAAACTCCGCTCGGGCGGACGTTCTCGGTGGATGCGGCGAATCATCCCGGAGAATCCGGTTTTTACCTCATCAACCAGGGCGTCGACGGGCTGCTCGCACGACTGGAACTCGCACGCAAGGCGCAGCGTACCCTCGATCTGCAGTATTACCTCTTTCGCGGCGACGATTCCGGAATGCTTCTCGCCCATGCGCTGCTGGAAGCTGCGGACCGCGGCGTGCGGGTGCGCATCCTGGTCGACGACGGCGATACCGCGGCTGAAGACGATCGATGGAAGATTCTGGCCGCCCATCCCGATATCTCAATCCGCATTTTCGATCCTTTCTCGTATCGAGGGCATTCGAAAGCGCTTCGCGCGCTGGAATTCGCATTCGACAAGTCGAGGCTCGATTATCGCATGCACAACAAGCTGTTCGTCGCCGACAATGCCGCGGCCCTGATCGGCGGCCGCAACATCGGGGATGCCTATTTCCAGATTTCCACGCAATCGCAATTCGGGGACGACGACCTGTTCACGACAGGCCCCATGGTGAGGGGGCTTTCGGATACTTTCGATGACTTCTGGAACAGCGCCCTTGCCGTTCCGGTCGAAGATCTGATGTCGAAAAAGCCGGATGAAAATGCGCTTGCCCGATTGCGCGAAAAGCTCGATGCGCTGGATGCACCTCCTGAAGCCGTGCAGGGCGCGGAAAAATCGGTCAGCAATCTGGTTTCAGGAAAGACTTCCCTCATCTGGGCGCCTGCCAGGCTGATCTACGACAGCCCGGAAAAGCGCCTCGTCGAAGAGGGAAAGCAGCCCGGGCACCTGATCCGGCGCGAAATCTATCGGGATCTGCATTCTGTACGGCACGAACTGCTGATGGTGAGTCCGTTTTTCGTTCCCGGGAAGGACGGCATGGCGATGCTCAGGTCGCTTCGGAAAAGAAACGTGCAGATCCGCATCCTGACCAATTCCCTGGATTCGACCCATGTGCTTTCCGCGCAATCCGGTTACATGCATTACCGCAAGCCCCTGCTCGAAGCCGGCGTGCAGCTCTTCGAAATCAAGCGCGATCTCGGCAGTCCTCGCGGCAGCGGGGAATCCTTCGGTCTTGCGCGATACGGCGCTTATGGTCTGCACGGCAAAATGTGGGTGTTCGACCGGAAAAAAGTCTACATCGGCTCGATGAATTTCGACCAGCGCTCGGAACATCTCAACACCGAAATCGGACTCATCATCGACAGCCCGGAACTTGCCGGGGAAGTGGTGCGGCGCTTCGAGGATCTGACCCGGCCAGAGAATGCCTACGAACTGGTTTTGAGGGACGGGAAAATGCTGTGGCAGACCAGAAAGGAAGGGAAGATCGTCGATTACCCAACCGAACCATCTGCGAGCGAATGGAAGAAATTCGAAGTCGACCTGCT